>WRLO01000002.1 GCA_009777575.1 Candidatus Cloacimonadota bacterium | reverse complement strand
TACACACACCAAACAGCATCCCGTAGGGATGCAACCTAAATTCCCGCAGACTTAAGACTATGTAGAGCATATCAAACCCTACAACTCCATTAAAATAAAAAGATTTATATTTTTTTTGTAACATTTAACATAGTGTTGAGTTATATAAAATAAATATCTTAAGACTATGGAGGATTTTTAATGAAAACATATAAGTCGCATAACAAAAAATATAACATAACTTATGTTTATGAGTATGTCAATTATTGGGACAAAGCAAAAAAGCAAAGTCGTACGAAACAGAAGCTCATCGGTCGTATTGATCCGGTTACAGGTGAGGTAATACCCACAGATGGTAGAATGCGTAAAGCTCAAGAAAGGAAAATAGAAAACAATGCTGCTGGTAAGTCTATTGTAATGTCACCAGATTATTCAAGAAAGTATTGTGGTGCAACATATTTACTAGATGGAATCAGTAACAAGTTGGGAGTAACCAATCTTTTAAAACAAAACTTTCCTGATACATACAAACAATTGCTTTCAATAGCATATTACATAATATTAGGAAAGAGTAATGCTCTTTGTAATTTTGATCAATTTGACCATCATACAAAACACCCTTATAATCAAAATATTCCTTCACAGCGTAGTAGTGAGCTATTTATCAATATTTCTCAGCAAGCTACCTTTGATTTTGTCAAACAATTTAAGACACTTCACACAGAATGCGAGTATTGGGCTTACGACACAACATCATTTTCAAGTTTTTCAGAAAAATTAAGACAAATAAAATTTGGTTATAACAAGGAAAATGACATTATTGCTCAACTAAACTTTGCAGTAGTTTTTGGAGAAAAATCTAATATGCCTTTTTATTACAGAAAGTTAACAGGGAATGTTCCAGACAGTAAGACAGTGAAAATATTGATAGATGAATTAAACGATTATCACTTTGAGAAATTAAAATTAGTGATGGATAAGGGCAACTTTTCCGTAGACAATATAAATTCTCTTATAGAAAATCAGTATGATTTTTTGATACCATCTAAAATGCAGATGAAATTCGTAAAAAACGATTTAGAGACAATTAAATCTGAACTTCCTTGTTTCGAAAACTATAATGCCCACCATAACGTTTACTCAAAAACAACTCCAATAAAATGGGAATATCAAGTTTTTACACAAGAGCCTGACATTAAAGTAAAAAAGGACAAAAACCTTTATCTACATTTTTATTTCAATCCAGAACAAAAAGAAAAAGATATGAAGAAATTTAATCGTAAATTAGATGATTTACGACAAGAATTACTAAGCGGCGAAGAACAAAAACAAAATAAAGTAGAGTATAATAAATATTTTAATGTTTCAATTCTTCAAATAAATGATGAAGAAAAAATAATCGTTTCTCCAAAAGAATCAGTAATAAAAGAAGCAATGAAAAATTTTGGATATATGGTGTTATTGAGCTCAGAAAATATGGATTCTATAACCGCTTTAGAAATCTATAGAAACAAAGATATAGTAGAAAAAGCAATTTGCACAATTAAAGGGACACAAGGATTCCGCAGATTGTTGGTATCAAATGAGAAAAGCCTAGAAGGAAAAATGTTTGTTGAATATATTGCCCTGATATTGCTATCACACATAAAAAAGCAAATGGAAAAACTAGCTCTAAAATACAACAAGAAATACTACACAATGCAAAAATTGTTTAGTGCTATAGATTCGATAGAGTGTTTTGAATGTAAAAACAAAAAAATTAGATATTCAGAAATTTCAGAAAAACAAAAAATAATATTTAAAGATTTTGAGATAAACCACCCTGCATAGTCTTAAGTGCACGGGAATTTAGGATATAAGGGTAAAGCATTTTGCTGAGTAGTTCTGTTTTGTTGGGAATGATATGCTCAACCTGAGTATATGCTTGAAGCGGTGAAAGTTGCTCTCCTTCTATCGTAACCAACGATGCTCTGGGTTTGTTATTCCAATACTGCACATACTTATCCAACTTCTCGGTGAACTCGTCCCAAGTAGGAAATTTATTACCAAATTTCCGCACTAAAGTTTTGCTATCGATATTTTTGAACATTTCCGGGCGACTCTCTGGATTGTTTCCACACCAACTCAGGAAACTCTTTTCAAAAGCAGAGATGCCGTACCTCCAAAAAGGCTCTATAGATTTGCTTTCAGGATTGCCCGGTATCGTAAAATGACATTCTATTCCCAGATTCATATACAAACCCTTATCGCCAGATTCCAACATTCGTTTGGCGATTTTCTCATCTGTGGTTAATCTTCGCTTGCCTATAGCCTCATTATAAAATACCCAAGGTGCATAATCCACGTTTTTGTAAGCAGAACCATTGTCGACCCTGATTTTTTGTGGTGTTCCAAATCTGCTGATGGCATCCATCAAGCTATTTTTGACTGCTCCTTTATTTTCAGTCAGGCAGGCTCTATAACCTACAATAGTTCCTGTTGCTAGGTCAATCCAGAAAATTATCACAGGTCGAACAAGATATCTTTTACCATAATTTCTATGGCAATAGAAGGGGCTTTTAACAAAAAAATTGGCGTGATGCCCGTCGCTCTCATACAGCTCACCTGGCATCAAATCGTTGATTCTGACGTTATGGAGTTTGACTTTATTCTTGATTTCTTTACTCCCTTTTCCAAGAGATTTTGTGAAAACATTCTTTCTAAAATCTCTTACCAGTAGTTGTAGAGTTCTTGGTGAAATCGGAAGTTGTTTATCCATCATTTCATACTGGTCTACTAAAAATAGATAAATCCAGTTTGGGTCTAAGTCTCTTTGATCTATCGCCAGTTCCATTATCCAACTTCGTAGAGAAACATCGATTCTGCTCTTCCTGCCACAATGCCTATAGCTCTCAAGCAGACTAAAAGGACTGTCCAGATCACCACCAACTCGAAGCATTCGTTCCCAAGTTATGATAGTTGGCAAAGCAAGCTTGCTGAGTTTCAGTTGGTTATAAGCTTCAATACAGATTTCTCCGTTATGTAATTTCTTAACGAAGCTTTCACCACTTTCGCTATACTTAAATCCTTTGGCACTATACTCCATGCGATAACTTATAAAAGTTTTCACAATCTCGAATTTAGCCCAAGCTCTGACTCTGTCCTCTTGTCGAGCCACCTCCCAAGCTGTATGGCTTGGGTCTTGTAGTGTATCTGCCGATACATTCAGGTTGCAGGCACTCAAATCTGCCATAGCAACCTCGTTCATTCTGTCGCTGATTTCAGCGTTTTCTAAGCCTTGAAATTCATTCATTTCAGCCTCCAATTACTTGTAATATAATTAGTTATCATTACTAATTGGTGCTACTATACAAAATGCCGTTTTCTTAGCAAGGTCTTTCTTCGCTTTTTCGAAGAAATAGTGAATTATTTTTAGTCGCTATGTGTTTATATATCATAAAGTTATAAAGAGGCGCAAATGGTGAAGCCTTAGAAAGTTGGAATAGATAAAATCGATAGATAATATCGGAGAAAAAAGTCGACTTTTCGAGCAAATTCAGTAGAAACTCACAAAGTCAAAAATTCTTCTTCAAAAATTTCTCATCTTTTTCTGCCGATTTTAAGTTAAAATAAATCTGACTTTTTAAGCTTAAAAGAAAAGTTAAAGAAAAAAACATAGAACTTGGTTTAGGATAGAAAAAAAATGAGTGATTAAAACCATTTAAACACCGAAAAAATAAGGAAATAAATTACCCTTTTTTTACCGCCTTTCTTCCTAATATGCAGTTGGGGCAATGGTACCTAAGGCTTACGAAGGACATTGGCATTTTGTAGTCATAAGTGACATGACCAGAGAGACATGGGGTATCTGAACTCCAAAATGTGTGGAACATTCCTTCGTATTTTCTCAAACATTATCGTAAAATATACCCCTTTTTACCATTTCTATCGAACTTTACTTCGGCTCTATATTGACATAACGCATTATATATTAATCACATACAATATATTTGTATCTCTCAAACTTTATAAGGGGGTATAGCAAGTAACCTCAAAGTAACCTCAAAGTAGCCTCAAAGAAAAAAACTTGACAAAAAAAATAAAAAGACTATAATATAAATAAGTGGGATGGGACCCATAAAGGAGAAAAAATGGCAAAAAGAGTAAAGATGACAGATTTAGTCCAAAGTCAGTCAGGAAAGTCAGACAATGGCAAGTATGTATTCGTATCACTAAATAACGGACAACTGACAGTAAAAAGAAAACATACACCAGTAAGACTAACATCATTTCATGAAGCAGGAGCAACAATGATGAAAAATGCAAGCATAGTATATCGAAATATATAGAGGAATAAATGATGGAAGCAAAATATGAAATAGCAGAAATCACAAAAGAATATATCTATATAATAGATACAGGAAACCACACTAAAGTTATGACAGTCACCAATGATGCAGATAATGTAGTAAAAAATATTACAAAAAATAATGGTAAAGAAGGATACTTGCCACAAAGAATATTTTATAAAGACTCAGATGGTTTTATTGATGAAATAGGTCACAATTGTACTGGTAAATGTTGATGTGTGATGATATAAACGAGCATGGAGAATATCCGAATAATTATCTTCTCCCTCTTATGAGAATCATTCTGATAAGGTGCATTAGAGACACCAGAGTAGAAGCGACATAAGTCAAAGCAGCTGCATTGAGCATTTTTCTACAATCTTTTAGGTCTTTTTCATTTCTGATAAAACCATCTGAAATTTGGACCATAGCACGACTGGAAGCGTTAAATTCCACCGGTAAAGTAACTAAATGAAACAATAATGCACCTGAAAATAGTATTATTCCAAGGTTCATTAGATTGGTTGCTTCAAAAAGCATTCCAATGATAAATAAGGGAAAAGCAGCTTGTGAGCCTATATTTGCAACTGGTAATAAGCCTCCTCTCATAACAACAGGGTAATATTTTCTTGAGTGTTGTAGAGCATGACCTACTTCATGGGCAGCTATGCTTAGAGAAGCTATTGATGTTCCATAATAAACCTCTTCGGATAGGACAACCTCTTTTTTACCCGGATGATAATGGTCTATCAAAAATCCTTTACCGACATGCACGGGGACATCATAAATACCGTTTTTCTTGAGTATTTGCTCTGCAGCTTCAGCTCCAGAGATATTAATTGAATTTTTGACTTGACTATACTTTTTGTATGAACTTTTGACATTTGTTTGTGCCCAGATAGCCAATATCATTACGGGAATTAACAGCAAAAATGTTGGGTCGAAAAACATTTTTTTCTCCTTAATATTTAGTAATATATTTATGAGATAACTCTAAAATAGTCATCAGATTTTTTCTAAAATGTTTTTATATATTCTCAAAGCTATTTCTATACTTTTTTCATCTGGTAAAAATTTATTTGAATGTAAATCATCATTGCTATTTGTCCCAAGCCAGAAAAGAACACTTGGAAACAATCCAGAAAAAAAGCCAAAATCCTCACCAGTCATTGTATAATCAGCATAATGGACATTTATATCCTCTGGTAATGATTCTATTAAGAATTTTGTTAAAAAATCATCGTTTACGACAGGATCATAAGAAGATAGGGTTGTTACTTTGATTTTTATTTCTGTGAAGTTTTCGAGCATTTCTGAAGATTTTTGGAGCATATTTAAAATACTATCTCGAACCTCTTTTTTAAGACAGCGAAAAGTCCCCTCAAATTTGCAATAATCAGGAATACTATTTCTGACAGAGCCAGATGAAATCTTACCAATATGAAAAATGATAGGCTCTTGAGCTGGAAATCTATTGGAAAGCATATTTTTTATCATCTGATAATACAGCATTCCAGCCATAAAAGCATCGTTACCTTTCTGAGGGGTTGCTACATGCCCTGATTTACCAAAAAATTCTATATCAAATTCTTGTGGGATACCAAAGAAAATTCCAGATTTTATGCCTATAGAACCAGTTGGATATTGTCCTGTTATATGCAGAGCAAAAGCGGCTTTTATTTTATATTTTTCAAAAACCCCAGTTTTTATGATATGTTCTGCACCTCCGTGACCTTCTTCTGCTGGTTGAAAAAGGAAAAGTATATTTTTTTTTAGTTTATACTTAATTACATAATGGATCAAACCTATCAATATAGTCAAATGTATGTCGTGCCCGCAGGCATGTGATACACCGCTATGCTCTGATTGAAAATCACATCCAGTTTCTTCTTTTATCGGTAGAGCATCCATATCTGCCCTGAAAAGAATGTAGTCACCATCACCATTTGCATATTCATATAATAAACCAGTAGGTTCAAATTTTGTTAACAACAAAGGGGCTGTATTAGCTTCTTTACTCAAAGGCAATGTTGATTTCATCATGCTTTTATCAGCAAATTCACTTAAAATCAAATCTTGAGTCTTGATTTCTTGGAAAGCAAGTTCAGGTATCCGATGAAATTTTTTTCGTATAATATATAAATTTTTCAGATCAAACATATTTTTATTTTACAACTATCATCATAGTTTTTTTCTTAAAATCAGCAAATTTTTCCCGCCCACTCTTTTATATTCAACAGAATCCATCAGTTTTTTCACCATAAACACGCCGAGCCCCCCTAATGGTCTTTCTTCAATAGGTTTATTGATATCTGGAGTTTCTTCAGTCAGCGGGTTATAGGGAATTCCTTTGTCTTCAAATTCCAATATGATAACATCAGTGACAGTGATACGGATTTTTACACCACCAGTTTCAGGATGATAGGCATATTGAACTATATTTGAATATATCTCATCTACAGCAATATTGATTTGATCTTTGACATCGTCTGGACAATCTGAAATTTGACTGTCGACAAAATCCATTACCATACTATGGTTTTCTGGTATTGACTCTATTAAAAGTTCGTTTTCTGGTAGCATATAATCTCCTATTTATAATCTTTATTGGACAGCATTATTGCATCAACAAAAGCTATTTTTTAGAATATTGATGAGCTGTTAAAATTCCAAATTTACGACATTCTCACCATCTTTGTATGTATGCCAAATCTTTGTAGTGCATTTTTTCACCATTTTAACTGAGATTAGGTCATCAGTTATTTCGAGAGCATTTGTATCATCACCAAGATAAGAAATTGAGAGCAGATATGAGTCTGATTTTTCAGAATAACTCATTTTCAATTTACAAGCCTTATATATAGGTGTAACAATATTAATAACCATTTCTTCAGCCAATAATCTTAGTTTAATAGCTGTTTTCTTTTCTATAAAATAGCGAATACAATAACTGTCGATAGCACTAAAAAACTCAACAAAATCAAAATCTTTGCTTA
This sequence comes from Candidatus Cloacimonadota bacterium, assembly GCA_009777575.1. Lineage (GTDB taxonomy): Bacteria > Cloacimonadota > Cloacimonadia > Cloacimonadales > WRIO01 > WRLO01. The sequence goes on along the minus strand of WRLO01000002.1, from coordinate 90,046 downwards.
TAACATCATATTTAAAAGAGCAAAGATTGTTTATATATCCTTTTGTCAAAGTTTTTTTAGGTTTTTCCAATATTTTGACAGGGCTTCCTTCTTCATAAATACCCATTTCATCTAAATAAAGAACTCTGGTAGCAGCATTACGAATAAAGTCTCTATCACTAGTGGACATCAGGATAGTCAGGTCTTTACTCGGAAAAGATGTTTGTGTTAAATTTTTGATTATTGTCATTACTTCATTTGAAGCAATGTGTTCTAAATCTTTTGTGGGATCATCAAGAAGCAAGATATTTGGATTCATGGAAAGACATCTGACAATAGCAATTCTCAGTTTTTGACTTTTAGTTAATTGATGTGGATAAAAATTTGCTTTTTCTACAAGACCTACTGATTTCAATAGTAACATAGAATTATCTTTAGCAACCATTTTTGTAACCCCACACAGACACAATTGCCCTAACATCATGTTTTCAATGACAGTAAGATTGCTGAACAACTCAGTCTGATTATCTACCAAACCAATTTTTTGTCTAATGGAAGATATATCTTTTTGTTCTATTTTTTTATCAAAAATATAAATTTCACCAGATGTTGGTGGGTCAAGATAATTTATAGCTCTTAATAATGAACTTTTTCCAGAACCAGAATGTCCTATTATAGCTATAATTTCCCCTTTTTTTATATCGATGTTGACATTTTGTAAAACAGTCTTTTCACCGTATTGTTTACAGAGATTTTTTATTGAAAGAATGTTCATGAGATACCTCCTGTAAGCTTGTCAAGAGCGTTAACATGCAGAGATTTATCATAGAAAGGCAAATTTTTATTTATTTTCATAGCGAGAATCTTAAAAATAAAAATGGATATTGTAATGACCAACATATAAATGAGTGTAACAACTAACAAAGGGAAAAAGGCATCAAAGGTCCTACTCCTGATTATTTCACCTGCTCTTGTCAAGTCTTGGATAGCAATATACCCAACAATTGCAGTCGTTTTGAGAAGCTCTATAAAGTCTTTTGTGTAGGCAACAATTGATTGCTGAATTAATTGCGGTAAAGTGATATAAATGAAAGTTTGTATATTCGTAAAACCTAAAGTCTTTGCCGCTTCTTTTTCCATAACATTGATATTGTAAAATGAATTTCTAAAAACTCTAGCAATGTTGGAGCTGGCAATCATCGTAAAGGCAAAAACAGCTATCATAACATTTGATAGCGATGTTTTATTAAAAAGAATATAATATGCTACTAAAAGCAATACTACTTTTGGTATTCTACAAATAATTTCATGATAAAGATTGCCAATAGTTCTTAAAAATTTATTTTTTTTAACCATTAAAAAGCAAATAAAGCTACCCAGAATGGTTCCAAAAATTTGTGCTAAAATCGTAATGAACATTGTTATTTTGAAACCATCTAAAAGCAATCTCCAACGATTATCGGTGATTAGATTTTTTTGAATACCTGTTTGTATCCAAGAACATGCTTTAGAAAAATAATTAACATTTTGATCTGGAGCGTCTCTAAAAGCGACTATTGAGGCATTACACAAGAAAAATGGGTCAGAATAAAGAATATTGCTTGTCTGTTCTTCAGGAATTTGAAATAAATCAAAACCCATATCAGCGTTGTCATCCTCAATATATCTGAATATTCTACTTAAGTTTGTGTGAACAAAATCTATGCTCATATTTTCATGATCTGCAAATCTTTTAGCAATTTCTAAACTAAAACCTACAGGCTCATTGTCTTCATTGTAAAAAGAAAAAGGTAAAGTTGCTCCAGATGTTACAACTCTTAACACGCCATTTTCACCTCTTGAGGAAGATTCTGTCAGTCTGATATCTGGTTTTGGCATAGAGAACATCCAAGTCCTTTGTATCTCATTTAAAGTGCCATCTGTGGTGATATTTTCTAAAAAAAGATTGAACCTATCTAATAAATCTTTATTTTTAGAGATAGCGGCTACTTGCGTAATAAACATTTCTGTGGGCATCAATTCGATGATTTCAAAACTTGATGATGCTACAGTTTCCAGCATACTTGCCACTGTGTAATTCAACATGTATCCATTTAATCTGCCAGCAATTATATCAGTCAATGCCGAATTGAAATCATTGTAATAAACAGGTATCCCTTGGATCACATTTGTTGTAATACTATCAAAGTTTGTTCCAAAGGTGACTCCAATTCTTTTTCCAAAAAAATCTGTTAGGACAAGAGGTTGATTTTCTAATTGAGTTTCAGTTTTTAAGGCTAATATCCCAAATCTATCAAAGTAAATGGGATTGGAAAAATTTACTATCTGCCTTCGCCCTTCTGAAATACTCACATTGGAGATCCCTATGTCAGCTCTACCAGTGCTGACATAAGTCAAAAGAGCATCAAAATTCATTTCAGCAAACCGTATCATCAAACCCTCATGATTGGCAAACAATCTGATTAGCTCTATGCTGTATCCTTGCATTTCTCCATCGTTCCCTACAAAAGAATAAGGAGGACTTCCATCGCTGGTTGCAACCCTTAAAACTCCATTTGCACCTACATTTGATAATGAATGTAGTCTTGAGTCAAGATTTATAGGTGTTGAAAACCAACGATTCTGTATTTCTCTTAACATACCGAGCCTTTCTAATTCGGTAAGAAAAGCATTAAATCTATCTATTAAAGCTTGGTCATTTGAAAATGCACCTATTGGAGAACTAAAAATACTGCTAGGTATCTCATATACATGTAAATCGTGGTTTTCAGGCATAGCAGCTAAAGCATTTAGGGTAGATAAATCTGACATGTGCCCATCAATTCTTCCTGCTCTTAAATCAGCTATGGATGCAGAGTAGTAAGTAAAAAATACAGGAACACCTTTCAAATGATTTATAGTAACTCCTTCTGCAAGCGAGCCTATAGACATACCTATTCTTTTATTAATAAATTTTCTATAATCATCTATCTCTTCTCTTGAGTCATCTAATTGTCTCAAGAATAATATACCATTTCGTTCTGAATATATAGGGTTTGTAAATAAGACTCTTTGCTGTCTCTCTTCAGTTATGCCAAATTTGTCTATACTAAAATCAGCTAATCCTTGCTCAACGATATTTATAACTTCCCCAAAAGGTGCATTAATAAAATCTATATTTCTCCCTATATAATCACCAAATCGCAGCGCAAGCTCAGCGCTATATCCAGAAAAATTACCATCAGTATTAATGAAAACATAAGGTATTGCTTCAGCATTTACAACAACTCGTAGATTCGCTCCTTGCATATTGGGAGGATTATCGAGAAAATAATCAATTTTGTGATTATAATCAACATTCGAAATAAACCATCTATTTTGTAAACTATGTAGCGTCCCATCGTTTGTAATCATTTCCAGAAAATCATTAAAGCTGTCAATAATATCTTGATTCATTGACATTGCACCAACAGCTGTATAGTCAATTTCAACTGGAACAGCAATAACATCTAAAAGTCCCCCACCTTCTAACATAGAGATTGATCTTAAGACCGAAAAAGGTGACATAAAACCAAGGATTTGGCTTCGCAGAACAGAATCTACTGCATCAGAAATACTATCATAACTGACAGGAAATCCTTTAATTTCCTGAACAACATTTTTTGCATGAGAGCTTGTTAATATTGCCAATCTCTGTCCCACAAAATCATAGATGTCAACACCAAGTTTTCGACCTCTTGGCACTATCAAAACAGCTCTTGTAATATTTGAAGGATCTCCAAAAAAAAGTTCATTATTTCTTGAATCTGAAATAGACATTGTTGCTGAACTCATATCATTTCTTTCAGAAACGACATTGGAAATTATATTTTCATATGGCATTAATGAAAACTCTGGTTTCATACCAAGATGCTGAGCAAAATGGCTTGCCAGTTCTGCTCCAAAACCAATTAAATTTCCTTGTGCATCAAGATAACTCAAAGGCGGGTAATTTCCTGTATCTGCGATTCTTAAGATGCCGTTTTCATCACTAAATTCAAAAACAGGGATATCGCTATGATTGGGTAGCGAGCCTCCCAACCACCTGTCTAAAATTGTCTGAAAAGTTCCATCCGATTTGATACCTTGAAACCACTCATTGTATTGATCTCTCAAACTCTCAGAATGAAATATAAATGAGGATTTTTTCACAAAAACAGATTCAGGTAACCATAAATATTCAAACTCATTATAGATACCTGAATCTAACAATTGAGTTAAATAATCACTTCCCACTAATATCGCATCTATTCTTTTTCTTTTAAGAGGGTCTAACAAATCAGCTATATTTATATTTTCCTTAACAGACCTAGCGACGAAAAAATCTCTAGCAAGGTCTCCATATACATCGCCTGCCTCGACACCAAATCTTTTTCCTGTGTCTACAAAATCTATATATGTCCTTGTCCCGCTGATAGGTTCATCTTTGCTATGGGTTGGGCATCCTTGAATTAGTGATAGTAAAAAAAGGAGAATCAAGAATCCAACTGCTCTATTCTTGCACTTTCCGACTCGTAACCCGTAACTCGTAACTCGTAACTTGTATCTTTTATCTTTTATCTTTTTCATTTTCCCTTATACTTTAGCACTAACAAAGTAATATCGTCAGACTGTTCTACTCCAACAGAAAAATCTTCAATTTCTTTTCTTATGGATTCGGTTAAATCTTTAGCATTAAGCCTTGAAAATCTTTTTAAGGCTTCAAGCAATTTTTCTTCTTCAAACATTTCATTGTTTTTATTAATTGCTTCTGTGATACCATCTGTGTATAAAAACAGCATGTTACCAGGTTCAAATATTATTTCTTTTTGAGTATAAAGAATATCTCTAAAACCTCCAAGAACAAAATCTGGTTTTGCCATTAACCACTCATAGTGCAAATTATCCTCATCTATTTGTTTTTCAATTGGATTGTTTTCTGAATTATCTTTTTCCTGTTCAATTTTTTGTTTTGAAACCAATACAGATGGATTATGACCAGCGTTGACATACTTAAAAACTCCAGTTCTTAAATCAAGATAACCCAAAAACGCAGTTACAAACATAGCTGCGTCGTTATTTTCATTTAAGATATTGTTTACAGACTCAAACACTTCTTTGGGACTAAGTCCAGCTTGTGCTTTACTTTTAATCAGGGTTTTGGCAATAACCATCACCAGAGCAGAAGGCACACCTTTTTCCGAGACATCTGCGATGACTATAGCGAGAGTATTATCGTCAATAAAGAAGAAATCGTAGAAATCACCACCTACTTCTTTAGCAGGTTTCATCATGGCAAATATATCTATTTCGTCTCTATCTGGAAAAGCTGGAAAAATACAGGGTAACATGCTCAATTGTATTTTGTTAGCTACATCAAGTTCTGCAGAAATTCTATGATTTTCGATCATCAGAGAGAGCTTATGTTCTAAATGTTTATGAAGATCATCTGTCATTTTATTTACAGATGCCCCCAAAACCTCAATTTCATCCCCTGTTTTGATGTCTATATTGACTGAAAAATTACCTTCTGCTATCTTTGAGGCTGCATCTGTTAAATTCATTATGGGTTCGCTTATTGTTTTCGCAAAAATTTTAGACACATATCTTGCCACCAAAAGAACAATGGTAAATAAGATTAAAAATAAAGCCACGATGCTAAACATGACAATATCATATCTTAATAATGATTCATCAGTTCTGCGAATAATATTGTTTCTAATGTTCAGAGCAGGAGATATAATCTCCATCACATCGATCACTGTTACTAAATGCCAAGGTAATGCTTCCAATGCTGAATATCCAAAGAAAAACTCTCTGCCATCAAGAGCTATTCTCTGTATTCCGTTTTTCCCTTCCATGATATCGTTAAATAATTCTGAAAATTCTGTTCTTTTTTCAGTCAATCCTTGAACCACAGCGTCATCTCCATTTTCAGAAATGATGATGTCTCCGTTTTCGTTGAGCATCAAAGCAAATCCTGTTTCCCCAGATTTTGTATTTTTTACAAGGTCGACTAAAGTTTCAAAATACATGTTTATAGCAGCAACTCCGACAACATTGCCATTTCTATCAAAAAAAGGCATTGCACAAGAAATTAATTCACCTCTGTCAAAGGCATCAAGATACACATCGGTCCAGACAGGCTTATCACTTTCTTTACCCAGTATATACCACGGACGCACACGAGGATCAAAACTTTTATTTGCTCTATAACCTGATCCCGTGTCTGTGATGATAAACATACCTGACTCCATCCCGATATAGCCTGTTTTGGCATAACTACTACCAATTGAAATACCCTCTAACAAGTCTTGGATATTTCCCATCAGATTTGCCTCCGCTCTGACAGCTGATAATGGAACATTTTCAGGTCTTAAAAACTGTGACGCTACAATGCCATGATTTCTTTCGTCAGCAGGCAGAGGAACTACAGGTAAGAAGCGTTCAGGATTATTGATTATTTCACCAGCTTTATAGGCAATTAAAAAGACTTTTTCTTGTATCGCCATAAGAACGGAATCGCATAATCCTACCCTTGTGTTAATCAATATAGATAATTTTTCAAGAGCTAGAGATTCAAGAGCTTGCTGGCTATCTAACGCTACACTATAGCCAAGATCTTTTTTTATTGATGCTGTATTCATTCTTAAGTAAATGACACCTATCAATGTAATTATACCAGACATTACTAGGGTCGTTAGTGACAAAACCATCAATAATGATGATATTTTACGCTTTAAGCTGGTCTTTTGTGAAATATCTTTTTCTTTTGTCTTCATAGCTCCTCAATATATTGAGAATGTTTTATTTCGTCTCAATATTCAACATATCAGCAAATCCCGTCATGGTGAAAATACTCATAACTCTATCCGGAACATTGTATATCGTCATGCTTTTTCCCGTTGCCCTTGCAGTCTTTTCGCCCAACAAGAGAACGCGCAAACCAGCAGAGGATATATACTCTACATCTTTAAAATCCATTCTAATCTTTTTGGCTTCATTCAAAGCAAGCATCAATTTTTCTTGTAGTTTTGGTGAAGTAGAACTATCCAACTTTCCCTCTACCAAGAATATGGATACATCGCTTTCTTTCATTATGGTTACTATCATTTATAACCTCCTATTAAAATTAATTAAACACTATTTTTCCATTTTATAACAATTTTTTTTAAGCTCTTAAATATGTCAACAATTATTTAAATATTCATATATAAATTTTATATTTTTTTTCACTACTGACCGACTAAAATTTAGGTCATTTTCTTATTTGTTCCTCAATAAATATCTATCATTTTTGTCAAGAGTCTTTTCAAAAATAATTTTACATAATCTTTAAATCATTTTTTTCTTGTCAAAAGACCTCTTTATTAAAAAATAACTCATAATAACTCTTTTATTTTCAAGATATTACATGAGAGCGATAGGGGAAGCATACAGGAGGGGAAAGAGAGTTGCAAATATAATATTGAAAAATAGAGAGATACAGAAGTAAATTTTTTTACTTATCCATAAGCTATCCACAATTTATTTTTCACTATTGAGAGGCGGAACGCATACATGCGTTCCCTACGAGCCGACTAAAATCTATTTTATGAAAAAAATCACCTAATTCACAAAATCTTGAAATAGTAACTCCATATTTCTCTATTATAGATAGTTTAAATCAATTTTATACAAAAATGTCTCCCCTTTCATAATTTTACGAGGCTTAGGATAAAACCTACCCCCTATCGATAAATATGTTCATAAAAGATTATTATTTCAATAGTTACATAAACAAAAAAAAAATTAATACGTTTCGAAAATCTAGCATATGCAATACACCTCTACGAAATCGACTTCTCGGACTGCCTTCATTGATGTTCCCTAGAAAGTCACTTCTACCCACATATCCATCCTAAAAATATTCAAAGACTCATCTCGAATTTTATTATGACTCACATCATAAGTTCCAGAAAGTCCACCTCGGACATTTCGATGAAAATTATATGAAGCTCTTGGTGTGATCAGTAACCTTGTGGTGTCTGTTTCAGGGGTAGTTTGAGTTATTGATATACTATTTGCTTTGTTGGTTTCATAATTTACTGTCAAATCGCATTGCAATTGATTTCTGATTTGAATAGATCTTCCAGTAAAAGGTATTTTTAATCCCTGTTCTGAGGAAAATGAATATCCTACAGTTCCAGCATAAGTCATTCTTATAGTTTCTCTGATGATAGGATTTGTTCCATAAGTGTTTTGTTCAGTTAATGTCATACCGCAATTGAAAGTAGTGGTTAGATTATTAGACCAGTTTCCAGTCCAACCGATTAGTGGACTAAAAGAATGAGTGTAAGTGCCAGAGAGTGGCGTATTCCAGTCAGAACCTTGATAAGCAAGCCTTTCTGCATAATTATAGGTAGAGGTCAATCTTGAACTATTTAAAAATCTTTCAGCCCTGATTAATCTTTCAAATCCTGAAAGTGTTACTCGAACATCAGGCCAAGTAGTGGTTTCTGTCATTGCGCCAGGTCCAGTGCTGGTATAGTTTTTATCAATCTGATAGGAATATCTCCAATCGGTTTGTAAATTTCTGAAGATAGGAAATCCTGTTGAAGCAGAATACCTGTCTACAGTGCCGCGAGACTGGAGTTCAGAGTCGGGAATTACATTGGGTATACCTAATTGATATAAAAAATCAGGTCTATTTTCTCTTTGCTCAAATCTGCTTGTGAAGGTGTTTTCATAAGATAAACTGAAGTTTTGTATTCTTGCTAAAAAACCAAATATATCAGGAATCAAGGTGCTTGGTCCTCTGCTTTCTCTTTCTGTATCTCGCCCAGACGGTCTTTCGTTTTCGTTGTCTTCATTTTCATTATCGGGTATCCGTAAATTTCCTTCATCATCTATTTCTCTTCCCATTCCAAGTTCTCTACCTGGTCTCCTTAAATCATCTCCATCAAACATGTATCCGAGTTCTCTTTCTCGTTCTCTCTCCCAATCAAAATCCGGATTAAAAAAATCATCATCTCTTATATTGGGGTTCATCAATCCATCTATCCTGTTATCAAATAAATCATTATTGTTCAAATCATCAAAACCTTGTCCACTTTGTCTAGTATTTGCTTCATATCTACGGTTGGTGCGTTCACCTAATTTATTAGCTACAGAAGACATCCAATCACTATTTCTCAAAGTCATATTAACCCTAACACCTCTGCTTACATTTCCTTGAAAATCATATATATCTTCACCAGCTTCATGGGATTTTGAGCGATTTAGAGTTCTGCCCTCTCTATAGGTGATGTTCGATGAAATCTGAGTCGGACTCAATCTTGTCATATAAAAAGGATTATAATTTGCTTCAAATCTTTGAGTTCTGTCTTCTTCGGTTCCGATATTTACTCCGTATAGTAGTGATTCAGTCATCAAATCGCGTCTTGTTGTCAAATCGTAACCTAATGATAAATCTGTCAATAAATCGTGCCTAATTTCATTTCTTGTATCAAGAAAACGAGTATTTTTGGGAACGGAATGAGGCAATCTCCAATAAAAAACTCCTTCATCTACTTCTTGACTCGTACCAACACGCCAATCCCATCTCTTTGGGGTTTCTCCTCTATAGGTCAAACTATTATTAAATGTTCTCGGAACATAACCTAAGTGATAATTTCCAAACAAACGAATCCTTACTCTATCTTGTGGGATACTTAAATTGTAAGTTCCTGTTCCGCGATATTGTAATGTTGTATCTGCTCTAGTCGCATTTAGTGTGATTCTTTCGGTGATGTTTGCTCCAAAGGTCATATTCCTGAGAGTATAAGCTAAAATTTTACTATTGGGAGTTCTCGTCATGCTTATATCTGAATTCACGGATCTAGAAAAATTTATGTTCCTATCTCTTTCTTGTTCTTCAGGTGATAATATTTCTCTTAAAATATCAGAATTTGCTTTATATTTTGGTATGCCTACTCTATGTTCATAAGTAAATCGCAAGGGAAATCTCAAGCCCCAAGCTACAGGGAAAAATTTATGTAAAGAATAATCATTTGATATATTTAATCGAACGCTTTCATCTAAACTATTTAAATTTAAATTACGCGATGTTGAATTGAAAAAATCTGCTGTTCGCCATTCATAAGATACGCTCAAAGTCGAAAAATCTGCGAGTTTTGCATTAAAAGATGCAATAGCGGCATATCCTATATTTTGATTGGGGTTTGCCACTCTAATATCATTGAAATATACTGTTCCTGTAAAAGGCATTTCGCCATCTGGCACCTGTATACCAAGTGCTATATCGCGTATATTGCTAAGAGTGGGATTCCCTACAATTCTATAAATAGTGTCATCCCCAATAAATTTATAGGTTACATTATCACCTTCGACTGTATATATTAAGTCATCTCTTATGATTGTAGCAACAGAGTCACCTTCAGCAAAAAGCGTTTTCAATCTTGTTATATCAGTAAAATTCACTTCTATATCATGCCAATTTAAAATATCCATCCTAGTAGTATACCTATTTACATTTATTGGTTTTAATATTTCATAATAATTCGTGTTATTCATTTGAATTCTGTTTAAATCAACTCCGAGACGAAATATTACATAAACAGAATCTGGTGTGGTGATCGCGTTTGGATGAGACTCTAAATGTACCCAATATCTCAAACTATTATAAGATAAAAGATTGTAGTTTTCTCTAAATCGCTGTCTTACTAAACTAATCTGACCCGGTAGAATATTGTTGTAATGAACCATCATGGCTTGTTCTAAAGATATTTCATCGTCAGAACCACTAGTGGTTGTGCCAGGAGGAGGGACATAACGCAGAGAACGGTGATTGTCTATGGTTTCGATTGATGTAAATGTGTTATTAAGACTTATCATAGTCTGTGTGACTTCGGTTTCTTGGAAAAGTTCGCGTGTTCTGATTGGTAGTTCCTTCCATTTGTTGCCCACAACATCAATATAAACAAATCTCATTTTTGCTAAAGTCTCTGTTTCAAACCACATACGAACAAATGATATACTCTCAAGATTGGCTTCAGAACCTGATACATTTGACAATGTTTCCATCAAAGGATTGTTTTTTAATGGTATTCTATATAATTGCCAACCATTGTATTCACTTTGAAAAAATGATGTCAATGTATCGCCTAATGTAACTTGATATCTAAAGAATCTCTCAAGAGTATCAAGCGAGCCATTGCCATTTAAATCTTCAGTATCCAATACTCCATTACCAGAAGTTCCGTTGATAAATGGAAATTCTCCATTTATCTGAACATCACTAAACATATCGTAAGGGTCATAACCCGGATGTCCTGCCGGGATTCCGCTCAATCCAATATCATCCATCCAATGCAATACCCCGGTGTTTTTAAATCCACTGACAACTCCATCCTCAGTGTTTAAAACACCTCTTCCTCCGTTTTCTACATAAAAATCCTCACTCACATCACCCATATCTATATACATTTTTACTTGTGAAAAATTAACTGCAACACTATCTACTTTGACCAAAAATTCTATATATTCTCGTTCTGAAAAGTCAAGTTGATTTCCAACAAATTTCATCAATCCACCCCATATAGGAGTAGAAACACCCGGTGTATATATCGCTGGAGGTATGACCTTCACATCCATGACCATTAGTTTTTCGGTTCTATCTCTTTCGGACATTGTATTGGGGGGATATACATCACGATAATACACATTGTCTGGATTAAACCAATTCACACGACCACGAACTAAATTTGTCGCAAAAGGTTCACTCGCAGGCATCCATGTTGGTCTCATGATTCCAAGTGGGAATATTTCTTGTATTGACTCCATATCGTCTATCCACGCTTCGTTTCCATCTCCAAAATCTTTACTACCTTGAAAGCGTGGTATATTCATTGCTACTTCTCCAGATAAAGTTAAGCGAGAGCTTTCTTCTGTACTAATCAGAGGGATATAATCAATTGCTGTGGTTATAAATGGAGCATCTACTGCTATCTCACCGTCTATGCCTGCCAAGATCAGAGTTCTACCTTCATTACCAACTCTTGGTCTTTTATCTGTCATAGTTTCAGATTGATAGACAAAAGTACCTCCCAGCTTAAAGATTCTCGAAGGGCTCCAGTCGGCTCTAAATCCCATCATTGTTTTCGTATCGATTGAAAATAATGGTCTATTTTCATAATCTATTTGGATATCGGAATCTGGATCCCTTCCTTCAGCTGTTAAAAATGTGACATTGCCAAAATCATAATCCACTATATAATCTATATTTTCCCGGACATCTCTTCCATTCAACCGAACTCTTACTGAACCGGGTAAAATCATCATATTGCCAAGACTTATTTGGTCCCTTCCTATCCTACCACGAATAAAAAATTCATGACTATAATCATCATCACCAACCATGTTATTAGTTTCATACATTAATGTATCTCCGAGTCCATAAAAAGGATTTATAAATGGAAGCTCAATCATTCCACGAGATAAGTCTATAGTTAGATCATTTGAATCTAATACACCATCTTGATTGGTATCGAGTTTCAAATAATTAAATATTTCCCAGCCCACAGCGCCTTCCGTTTCTGTCACCCAATAATTTCTGGTTTTATCTGATAACTCTGTAAAAACTTCCAATAAAAAACCATCGGCTCGGACATTTCTCATTCCTAAATCATAGACACTGCGTAATTCATTGATCCATGTTGATTGATTTAAATCTTGGTTTTTTAAACGGATAGGCTTCAATTCAGCGATTTCTATTGATGTATTCCCAACAACATGACCACTTACTTCTGTATAACTTATAGCAATGGTATGATTATGTTGGACAGGGTTGTTTAAAGTGATAACACCTTTATCAAAGTCATAAGTGTAGTCCGCTGTAGCACCTTCAAACAGTTCTAAGAAATCTAATAGTATCTCAGAATCGTAAAAAGGGCTGCCATCCGGGTTTACTAAAATACCCTTAAAACTTTCTGGAGTTACTCCAGAATCCCTTGCAATATATACTTTTAATGATTCTCTAGTCGGCAATATACTCGGATTATTATATATCCAACGACCATCTGAGTCTGTTCTGATTGCATTGTTTCTCCAGCTGGGAGGGACATCATCTTCTTCGGTGTAAGTAGAAAATAATTCTAATGGATGAACGACATAAAACATCCTTCTTCTCGCAAAATTTCTACTTTGAACAAAGCTAGAGTCTGGTTGAGAGGTACCTCGAAATGTCCGTGTATTTTTTTGTGCTTCCTCTCTGCTGGCTACAGCTGTTATTGAAAGGTCACCGAGCTTAAACTGAGACCTGACACCAAAAAGTCCTTGCGATGAAGCGGAATGACTTATTAGCCTACTCCCTGTGAGCGATAAAGATATATTTCCGGCTTCTATTGATTGGACAATTTCGTCTTCATCGCCAGTATATTTTATATTTATATTGTTGGGGTCAAATATATTACTATCTTGTCCGGAATTGTATCTGACACTTACTGAAATTTTTTCACCAATATTCCCTCGTAGGTTCAAGTTGAAATCTTGTCTCATTGTAATATCAAAATCTGTATTGCCACCCCATTCTACTGCCTGAAGTGTCTGCCTATGAGTTCTTCCAGCACTGATTGTCAATCTTGTGCTACCGGATATGCTCAATCTACCAGCTTCGTTACCCATAATTCTTCTTACTGTTCTTGGCATTGCACCGGGCGGAAGCCTAAAGACCAATTCTGGTATCAAACCTTGAGAATCTATTCTATTTCTTGTGCTAAGTTGTTGCATTTTAATTCTACCAAATTCTCTTTCAAATGCTAAATTGAACATATTGTCCAGAAAATCTTCAAAACTTATATAAAATGAATGTGCTACTTCATGCTGACCTTGCCTTAGAAGTATCCGCATCATTTCGTTTTCTAAATCCAATTGATATACTATGGTGGGACGCATTGGGTCCATGATAAAATACTTGTCTTCTAAAATTGAAATGCCCGTTTGAGATTGCATAAAATCAGGAACATTATTTCGTATTGGTATATGTCCTTCTAAATTAAATGAAGGCGGATAAAAATTGTTGGAAAATATTGATTGATACAATATCAGCAACCAAAATAAAATAGAAATTTTTTTAATCATCTTTCACCGTTAGAACAACTAAAAAGCACCCATCTGTAGCAGATTTTTTCTATTTCTACAAATTTTAGGGGATTTTCGTCACCCGAAGACCTTTGTTCGCTTCGACTAAGTTTTTATTGTCGAGATAGCTACGAATATTAATAACCACTCAATAGCTATTATGTTACTAATATTTTTTTAGCTATCAAAAATAATCCCTCCAAAGTAAGATTTTTATCGCAAATATCAATCATTTTAGATTGTTTTTTCATCATGTCTGCAATTCCTCCAGTTATTATTGTTTGTATATTTTGAAGTTCTATATATTCCTCTTTGATGATGTTAATAAAACCTTCTACCGAAAGACAATGTCCCATGATTATACCTGAAATTAAAGATTCTTTTGTGTTTTTTCCTAAAATAGGATTATTTTTACTTTCTTCTTTTATTTTTAGTGGGATTGTTGGAGAAATATCTATTGTCTGCTCTTTATCATTATCCATTTCAAAATATGATGTTATATCAAATATTTCTCTCGATAATTGAGCAGCCTTGTCAAGCAAACCATTGGTAGCAGTCACTATTCCAGGTAATATTGAAGTCCCATAAAATGTTCCATCAGCACCCATCATTTGTATCGTAGTAGCTGTTCCAAAATCTATGATTATACAATTTGTTTGATATTTATGCCATGCTGCATAAGCATTTGCAATCAAATCAGCTCCGATACAGGATGGATCATCTACAAGGTATTTTATTCCCAATTTTGTCTTTCCATCTACAAAAATATAAGGTTTTAAAAAATACTTATCTAACATTTCTTCAATTTTTTTTCCTATAACGGGCACTACAGAGGATATTGAGAAATAGTCAATATGTTCGCATAAAATATTGTCCCTTGTCAGTTTTAGCAAAGAAAAATTCTGACTATCAGCATGATTATTATCAAAAATTGAACTTAACATTTCCGTAAACAAAACATAATAATCTTCTGCTATCTTCGTTTTATCAGATTCTATACGCCAAGAACCTAAAAGGTTTTCCCCTTCATACAGCCCACAAACTATGTTTGTGTTTCCAATGTCTATAACAAATATATTTTTTTCCATGATACAAAGATAATAAATTGCTTTTTTTTGTCAAGGAATTGTTTTTGGACAATGTTTGAAAGAAAAAATAAAAAATTATTTATGTAGAATAATATATTGGCTTTACTAGTCTTTAATTATTTAAGTTGTTTATTTTTCCGTTTTTAATTAAAGACTTTATGTATAATTATAAAATGTATTGAAAAAATAAAATTTCACATTTTGAAAAAATTATTGACAGAAATGACATTATTTTTATATTGACACAAAATGAGAAAAAATTATCAAAAATTTAATTAGTTAGTTGTGATTATCAATGTATTTCATTATAAATAGTATGTTTTATACAAGAGGATATGGAGGGCAAAACAATGCAAATAAATATTACATTTCCAGACAAGAGTGTGAAAGCCTTTAATGCTGGCATTTCAGCTTTTGGAGTAGCAAAGTCTATCAGCAATAAATTTGCTGAAAGAGTGGTGGCAGCGGAAATCAATGGCAAAATGTATGATCCAGACATCAAATTAACAGAGGATGCGCAGTTGTTTTTTCATACATTCGATACAGAAAAAGGTAAAGAGGTGTTTTGGCATAGCACTTCACATTTGATGGCTCAGGCAGTAAAAGAATTGTTTCCAGAAGTAAAAGTCGCTATAGGCCCTGCGATTGAAAATGGTTTTTATTATGATTTTGATAGAGAAGAATCGTTTACAGAGGATGAGCTTTTACAGATAGAAGAAAAAATTTATGCAATTGCGAAAAGCAATTATGTTTATGAAAGACAAGAGTTAAGTCGAAAAGAGGCAATAGATTTATTTGAGAAAAAAGGAGAAATATACAAAATAGAGTTATTAAATGAGATTCCAGAGGATGAAACAATATCAATCTATACCTTACATCCGCACAGTGATGAAGACAGCGAGTCAGATTATATTCATGGAACGTTTACGGATTTATGTCGTGGACCTCATCTGAGAAACTCTACTAAAGTCAAAGCAGTCAAACTTCTCAAAACATCAGGAGCATATTGGCGTGGTGATGAAAAGAACAAGATGTTGAAAAGGATTTACGGCATCAGTTTCCCATCCGCCAAAGAGCTGGAAAATTACTTAGAAAAGCTTGAAGAGGCAAAAAAACGCGACCATAGAAAGCTTGGTAAGGATTTAGATTTATTTTCTGTATCTGACGAAATAGGAGCTGGTCTCATCTTATGGCATCCTAAAGGAGCTTTGATGAGACATATCATAGAGTCTTATTGGAAAGAAAAACATCTTAAAAATGGCTATCAACTCGTATATACTCCTCATATAGGTAAGGTCGACTTGTGGAATACAAGTGGTCATACAGGTTTTTATCAAGAGAGTATGTATTCACCTATACTCGTTGACGAACAGGAGTATTTCCTGAAACCCATGAACTGTCCTTACCATATAAACATATATAAATCTACAAAACGGAGTTATAGAGAGCTTCCTATCAAATATGCAGAGATGGGGACAGTATATCGGTATGAAAGGTCTGGCACTTTGCATGGATTGATGCGTGTGCGTGGCTTTACACAGGACGATGCTCATATAATCTGCACTCCAGAACAGATGATGGAAGAAGTTGAAAAAATTATAGAGTTTTCTATCATGATGCTCAGAGACTTTGGATTTATCAATTTTCAGATTTTCCTCTCAACACGCCCCGAAAAATATGTCGGCGAGGTTGAAGACTGGGACAAAGCGACTTTATCGCTAAAATCAGCACTTGAAAAACTCAATTTGATATATGAAATTGATGAAGGTGGCGGTGCATTTTATGGTCCGAAGATTGACATCAAAATCAAAGATGCTCTAGATCGAGCATGGCAATGTAGCACTATACAGTTTGATTTCAATTTAACATCTCGTTTCAATATGGAGTATGTGGGCAGCGATAATCAACCACATCGACCATTGATGATACATCGAGCGTTACTTGGTTCTTTAGAGAGGTTCTTTGGCACTTTGATTGAATTTTATGGAGGCAATTTCCCTGTATGGTTAGCACCTGTGCAGGCTATTTTGTTGACAGTTTCAGATAATTCAATAGACTATGCAAACGAAGTCTACAATTTATTCCTTGAAAAAAATATCCGAGTCAATATCGATATTCGTAGCGAAAAAATTGGCTATAAAATCAGAGAAGCTGAAATGAGTAAGATACCATTTATCTTGGTCGTTGGAGAAAAAGAGATAAAAACAAAATCATTGTCAGTGAGGAGACATAAACAAGGAGATTTGGGGTCATGCGACATCGAAGAAGTAATCTCAATGATAAAACCAAACAATGTAACATGAAGTGAGCATTAACTAAGAATGAGTAAAAATCAAAATATACAACCGTTACTATCGCAAGTAGATAAAATGCACGAAATTGAAGAGGAAGAATGAAAACTATCATCCAAAAAGAGATGCTTTCCAGTTCTGAAGCAATCAAAAAAGCATCAGCTAAAATAACAAAGGATATAGAAAAAGCTATTTCATTTATATTTAAATGCAAAGGCAAGTTAGTAACGACAGGCATGGGAAAATCAGGTATAATAGCACGCAAGGTCTCAGCAACTTTTGCTTCTACTGGAACAACTTCAATTTATTTACATCCAGCTGAGGGTATTCATGGAGATTTAGGAATGCTTCAAAAAAGTGATGTAGTGCTTGCTTTTTCTCAAAGTGGAAATACTCAGGAATTGGTTTCTATCATACCATTTATTAAATTTCACAAAATCCCTCTAATCTCAATCACTGGAAATACTGAGTCAATCTTAGCTAAAAACTCCGATTATGTGATAGACTCTTCCATAGAAAAAGACATAGAACCTTTCGGACTGGTTCCAACAGCAAGTACTACAGTTCAGTTGGCAATTGGAGATGCTTTAGCGGTGTCAGTATTAACCCAAAAAGGTTTTAAAATAGATGATTTCGCACAATATCATCCCGGTGGAGTAATAGGAAAAAAACTTCTTTTAAAAATATCAGACCTAATGCACAAAGGACGGCAAAACCCTACCACAAAAGATTCCTCTGATATGCAAGAGGCTATCATAGAAATGACATCAAAAGGACTTGGTTGCACAAATATAGTTTCTCAAGACAATAAATTGATAGGAATAATTACAGATGGAGACCTGAGAAGATTTTTATCGCAAGGAAATATCAGTTTAAAGGTTTCTGTATTAAGTGTAATGACAGTCAACCCCAAGAGAATGCATCCAGAAGAATTGGCAGTAGAAGCCTTAAATCTAATGGAAAAATATAAAATCACAATGCTACCCATTGTAAATGAAAAAGACGAGCCAGTTGGTCTCTTACATATGCACGATTTGATTAAATCTGGAGTAGTTTAAAATACTTAAAGATAAAAGGAACTTTATTTTATGTTAAAATCATATTTTAACACTCGAACAAAATTTTTGGATGAAGCGCTCAAGCAATATCTAAATTACGAAGACCTTGAACCTGAAAGGCTTTATCAGGCGATAAATTATTCTGTTTTTAGTGGTGGCAAAAGACTTAGACCTGTCTTGTTTTTTGCGACTTATGAAATGATTAAGCTATCAAATGATTTAGAAAAGATAAAACCATTGCTCCCGGTGGCCGCTGCTTTGGAAATGGTTCATACAGCCTCATTGATACATGATGATTTACCAGCTCTTGACGATTCAAACGAAAGAAGAGGGCAACCAAGTTGTCATGTAAAATTTGACCCAGCGACTGCAATCTTAGCAGGTGACTCATTATTGACAAAAGCTTTTGAAATGCTGACTCTTTATGAAAACAAAGAAGTAGCATTATATTTGGTTCAATTAATGTGTAACGCCGTCTCAACAAGAGGTATGATAGGAGGGCAGACCGTTGATGTTTTATCATCAGATAAGCAAGTCTTACAATTAAACATATTAAGATATGTGCATTCCAAAAAGACAGGTTCATTATTGGATGCAGCTATCCGAATGGCTTGTGCCTGTGCCGATGCAGACTATACACTCACTCAGACATTGTCAACTTACGCTATGAATTTAGGACATGCTTATCAGATAATTGATGATATTCTGGATGATGTAGGAGATTTTGAGACCCTAGGAAAAGATCCTTTTGAGGATGTTAAAAACAATAAAACTACATATCCTACCATCATGGGACTAGATAAGGCAAGAAAAATGGCGGATAAATTGCTTGATGATTCATATAAACTAGTAAAAAATATGAAAAATAATGAAAATCTTCTTGAATTTGTCAATATGGTCAAAGATAGGTTACCATGATATAGGAAAATACATGTCTATAAACTCCCCCCCTGCTCCCCCCCCATAAATGTTGGGGGAGGATTTCCCCGCTCATTTATGGGGGGGGCAGGGGGGGGATAAAATAAAATAGGACAAAAAAATTATGCTAATGAAAATCATTGCTTATTTAAAAATTATCAGACCTTTAAACTGCTTGTTTGCTATGCTTACAACATTTATAGGGTTTTGGTATTTAAATAATCCCCAGTTTTCTTATCAGTCATTCCCCATTTTCCAATTTCCATTGTCCATTATATTTGCTTGTATTTCTACATTTCTTATCGCAGCTGGTGGGTATGTGGTCAATGATTTTTTTGATTTTGAAATTGACAAAAAGAACAAACCGGATAGAACATTGCCAAAGGGTTTAATGTCTTTATTACAGGCAAAAAAATATTGTTTCTTTCTTTTCATTATAGGCTTTATTTTTGCTTTCTGGACAAGAAATATCTACTGTATCATCATTGCTTTGGTGAACTCTATCAGTCTTTATTGTTATGCGAGAATTTTCAAAAAAACTTTTTTATTAGGAAATATTATCGTTGCATGGAACGCTTGTTCGACATTCATATATGGTGCTTTGATAAATTCAAATATTCAAAATATAATGCCTATCGTCTGTTTTTCATTTATTTACACCATCATGAGAGAATGGGTAAAAACTATAGAAGATTATGAAGGCGATATGATTGGAAATGTCAGGTCAATAGCAGTTGTTTTGGGAAAATTAAACACCGCTAGATTGTTATGGTTACCAGCAATGATTTTAGTCGCAAATATCTATTATTTTTATCATGTTAATGATTTTTTGTGGTATGCTTTACATTTAGTCATAACCCTCCCAGTTTTTGTTATGATTATAGTTTTGTGTAAATCTAAGCACATGAATCAAGCAAATTTAGATAATAATAATATGAAGATTGTCAGAATCACACAAAAAATAATGAAGTTAAACATGCTTTTGATTGTTATATCATTTATATCAAACGATATAATTAATTTAAGGTTTTAGGAGACAAATGAAAGACACAACATTTAAGTATTTACTCGATACAATTCGAGATAAATCAGCTTTTTTATGTTTGATAGACCCTGATAAATTGGAAATAAATCAATCTATTGAGGTCGCTCAGCTATATGCTGAAAACGGTGCAGATGCTATCCTTATAGGAGGTAGCATGATGATGAATAATTGGTTTTCTGATACTATCAAGGAGATAAAAAAACAGGTAAACATTCCCTTGATAATTTTCCCCGGCATTTTCAATTTTGTCTGTCCTCATGCAGATGCTTTGCTTATGCTCAATATGTTGAGCAGCAGAAACCCTCAAGTTTTAATCAATGAACAAGTTAGGTCTGCTCCTTTAGTTTATCACTCAAAGCTTGAAGTCATTCCTACTGCTTATTTATTGATTGAATCAGGATCTTTATCCTCTGTTCAATATATGAGTCATAGTTTTCCAATTCCAAGGTTAAAAAGCGATATAGCAGTAGCTCATTCTCTAGCAGCTCAATATATGGGTCAAAAATTAATTTACCTCGAAGCTGGTAGTGGTGCTGTTCTCCAAGTTCCAGACGAAATGATAAAAGCGGTAAAAGAACATATTGATGTGCCTTTGATTGTAGGCGGTGGAATAAGAACCCCAGAACTTGCTTATGAAAAAGCAACTGCGGGAGCTGATATTATCGTTGTAGGAACTGCTTTGGAAAATATTGATAATCCTCTGATAATAAAAGAATTTGCAGATGCAATTCACAAAAAAAAGTAGAGGATAAATATTTTTCGTATTATAATTAAAATAGAGTTATAAAACTTAAAATAAGGGAGTATTTATTGTTTTATTATGATTGACATCCACAATCACATTTTACCCGGTCTTGATGATGGTTCTCCACATGAAGATGTGACTGCTTTTTATATAGACAGAGTAGTTGAGGCAAAAATGGAAGGAATAGTATTCACGCCTCATTATATGAGAGGATTTTATAACAATACAAAAGATAAAATTCTAGATGTCTATCAAAGAACAAGACAAATAATTGAAAGAAAAGGGTATATCTTAAATACTTATTGTGCTGCAGAAATATACCTTGTTGGTAATGAATCTATTGATGATATTCAAATTAATTCCTTTATGATCAATGGTTCTAGGTATGTTTTAGTGGAAAACAGTTTGACAGGTTTTTCATATGATTTATATGAAAATTTATATAAATTAGGCAAACTGGGCTTTAAACCGATTCTCGCTCACCCAGAAAGATATGTCGAAATAAAAGAAAAACCGCTATTAGCAGAAGAATTCATGCACAGGGATGTATATTTACAAATAAACACTGGAAGCCTCTTGGGATTATATGGAAATCGAGTTAAAGATGTGTCTTTTGAGCTGATAGATAGAGGATATGCTCATTTTTTAGGAACAGATTGTCATTGCCAAAATGGAGTTTATGATTTTCCAGAAGCTATAGATGTCCTGAGAAAAATATTTGGTGATAAGACTGCTGATTTACTAGGAGTTGAATATCCTCAAAAAATGCTCAATAATGAAGATTTACCACATTTTTATAATCATAAACAACAAATTCCTTTGAAAAAAAATTTTTTTCAAAGGTTGTTTAAATTATGATAGGTGAAGATTTTATCCCTCCTGAACAAAGAAAGTCAGAAAAATCATAATAAACTTTATATTCATCTAAGAAAAATATACTTTAATATAAATACAAAAAGGAATTGTGTGGTGATTTTGTGATGTGAGTATTAGTCGAAATAAATAATGAATTAATGGATTGATATTATGAAACCGAAAAAACTAGATAGCGACATCAACAAATTGTGTGTTAGATGTATGCGTAACTGCAAACAGACAAAGGCTTTGATATTAGTTTCTTGCCCTAAGTTTCGTGCAAAACCCAAGCAATTAATTTTTGATTTTAAGATAAAATAGGATATTATGCGAATAATTGCAGGTAAATACAAAGGTATGAAAATTAATGCTGTTGAAGGTTTGACAGCGAGGCCTACTTCTGATTTTATCAGAGAAATGATTTTTTCTACATTATATTCTTTAAATCAAAACTATGATAAAGTATTGGATTTATACTCAGGAAGTGGAGCAATGGGATTGGAAGCTATCTCCAGAGGTTGCAGAGAGGTCGTATTTGTTGATGGTTCAAAAAAATCTGTTTCTACAATCATTTCTAATATAACAAAATTGAAATGTCATGACAATTGTAAAGTATTATTAAAGAAAGTAGAGAACTTTTTATCGAATTCTATTAATCATCAAAAAGGCGAGATAGATACATCTTACATGGAAGATAATCAAAAATCAATAGAACCAGAAGGCTGTAGGTATAATCTCATATTTGCAGATCCGCCATACAACAAAGGATTGGTCAATAACACAGTGAGGCAAATACTCGACAATGATTTACTCATTGCAGATGGGATTCTTATCGTCGAACATTCGAAAGAAGAACCAATAAAAGATGACTTGAAAAAATTTGTTTTTAAAGAGAAAAATACTGCTAATATTTTTGTTAGTTTTATTCAAAATATATAATTAGATACAGAAAAAAATCTGATGTTCATTATTTCATTAAGGAGAAAAGATGTTTATATTCAACACAATGAGCAAGAAAAAAGAAGAGTTTATTCCAATTGAGAAAAATAAAGTCAAGATGTATGTATGCGGACCGACTGTATATAATTATTTTCATATAGGTAATGCAAGACCCTTTCTTTTCTTTGATGTAGTAAGAAAATATTTCAATTTCCTGGGTTATGAAACTGTTTATATTCAAAATATAACAGATATAGATGATAAAATAATAACTCAAGCTATAGAAGAAAAAAAAGATTTCAAGGAGATTACTCAAAAGTATATAGAGGCTTTTTACAAAGATCTTACAAATTTGAATATCACTTTTGCTGATAA
Organism: Candidatus Cloacimonadota bacterium; assembly: GCA_009777575.1. GTDB lineage: Bacteria > Cloacimonadota > Cloacimonadia > Cloacimonadales > WRIO01 > WRLO01. Next base: position 66,638 of record WRLO01000002.1, on the reverse strand, counting down.
AAATCCAAGAGCTACAGAATTTGTGTCGGAAATGATAGAAATAATAAATTCCATGATAAATAAAAAATTTGCTTATGAAGTAAACGGGGATGTTTATTTTGAAGTTAAAAAAGATATAAATTATGGGAAATTATCTGGTAAAAATCTTGAAGATTTGCAAGCAGGCGCAAGGATTGAGGCAAATCAACAAAAACGTAATCCTTTTGATTTTACATTATGGAAAAAAGCAAAAGATGGTGAGCCTGCTTGGGATAGTCCTTGGGGGAAAGGAAGACCTGGTTGGCATACAGAGTGTGTGGTAATGTCGAGAAGTTTCTTAGGAGAAACATTTGATATTCATGGTGGTGGTATGGATTTGATTTTTCCTCATCATGAAAATGAGATTGCTCAGGCTGAAGTTATGTTTCAAAAACCTTTGGCTAATTATTGGATGCACAATGGCTTTTTGAATATTGAAGGTGATAAGATGTCAAAGTCTTTGAATAATTTTTTCACAACAAGAGATGTATTAAAAGTTTATGAAGCTGATGTGATAAGATTTTTCTTTTTATCCAAACATTATAGGAGTCCTATTGATTACAATCAGGGGATTTTAGAGGAGTCCAAAACAGCTATAGCTCGATTTTATGAGGTTTTTAGGAAATATCCTGTGTATGAGGAGTTACAAGATACAAGTTACAAGTTAGAAGAAAATTTGGATAATATAAATAAACAGTTCATAGAGGCAATGGATGATGATTTTAATACAGCAAAAGCAATCGCTTGCCTATTTGATTTAGCTAAAGAGGTATTTAACCCTCAAAATGATGAAAATTCTCAAAAAGAAGCAGCTAAACTTTTGTATAAACTTGGCTCAGTTCTTGGTTTTTTCAAAGATTTATCAGAAAAACTTACTAAAAATATAGATAATAAAGCAGAAAAATTAATTTTACTTTTACTTGAACTCAGAAATCAAGCTAAAAAGGATAAAAATTTTGCTTTAGCCGATAAGATTCGCCAGGAGTTAAAAGCAATGGGATTTGAGCTAAGAGATACAGCAAACGGGACGGAGTGGAGTCTAATTAAATGAACCATTTAATCAGAAATATTATCAGGACGATTGTGCCTCCAAAACTACGAGATATTTATTGGTGGATGATAAAAAAAAGAAAATATTTGAAAGCAAAAGCATTGTATGGTTCTGAGCCTAAAAATTTCTGCCCTATATGTCAAAAATATGATTATTTTTTATCATATACTCCTAGAAAAACTGCGAACACAAAAGTTCATTGTCCAAATTGTTTATCAGCAGAAAGGCATAGATTATTATGGATTTTTTATCAAAATCATACAGATTTATTTACACAACTACATGATGTGTTGCATATAGCAGCCGAAACATGTTTTTCTAAAAGATTCGAAGATTTTCATGGTAAACGATACATAACTGCAGACTTAAATAATCCTCGAGCTATGGTCAAAATGGATATTACCGCTATAAATTATCCTGACGAGAGTTTCGATATTGTTTTATGTAATCATGTATTAGAGCATGTTTTAGATGATATAAAAGCTATGAGTGAGCTTTTTAGAATTTTAAGAAAAAATGGATTAGCAATCATTACAGTTCCTCTTTTTCCGGAGGCCAAAACATTTGAGGATAAAACAATAGTTAGCGAAGAAGATAGATTAAAATTCTTTGGCAGTAAAAGCCATGTCCGCAGATATGGACAAGATATTTGTGAGAGGTTACAATCTGTAGGATTTGAAGTGAAAATTTTCAATTTTAAGGATATAACTTCTGAAGATAATTTTGAAAATATGCGTTTGTTGTCAGATGAAACTAAAGAAATTATATATTGTAAAAAATAAAAACATTTATTTAGTATTGTTAGTCTAACTGATTAACTATCAGAATGAAAACGAAATAAGGTTTTTTTATGTCAGAACAAGATATTTATGATATTGTAATAGTTGGTGGTGGTTCTGCTGGTTTGTTCGGTTCTGCGAGAGTTTCAGAACTCATGCACAAGGGAAAAAAAGTTCTTCTTTTAGAAAAGACAGGTTCTCTCGGTAATAAACTATGTCTATCTGGAAATTCTCAATGTAATTTTACTAACGGATGTGATATGAAAGATTTTAGGAAACACTATGGAGAAAATGGCAATTTTCTAAAAGATGCTTTATATCAGCTTTCAAATATAAAACTCATAGATTTTTTTAGTTCAAAAGGTTTAGAAACAATAATGCGTGAAGATAAAAAAGTTTTCCCAAAATCATTAATATCAGATGATATAAAAAAAACACTAATTTCCCAAGCTAAAAAATATCCTGTAGACATAAAAGTAAATAGTAAACTTGAAAAGATAGAATATAAAGCAGATGGTATTATTTTGGGGATATCTATAAAAAAATCAGATAATAAATATTATGAACATAAAATTAAAACAAAATACCTGATTTTATGCACTGGCGGGGCATCATATCCAGAAACAGGTTCAACTGGAGATGTAATAAAATTGTTGAAGAATTTTAATATCAAAACACATTATTTCAAACCAGCTTTGACTTTTCCACTCATAAATAGTATTAATAATGGTCAAACAATTCCTTTTGATTTAGGACATCTTTCTGGAGTAACTTTTCCAAATGCTTTTTTATCGATAATAAGAAATGATAAAACTATCTACACGCAATCAGGAGCATTACTCTTTACACATATAGGCTTATCTGGGCCACTGATTCTTGACAATTCAAGATATTTTGAAAAAGGAGATAGCTTAAGAGTTTATCTTACAGATTTCAAGGATAAATCAGAACTGGAGAAAAAACTCTTTGACCTTATTGAAAAATATCCTAAAAGAAAAATTAGCAATATAATCAATCAATTGGGAATACCAGAGAGGGTTATTGAATATGTATTAAAAGGATTTAACACTGATAAAAAATCAGCTGAACTTTCAAAGTCTCAAAGAAAATCTTTGGTCAATAGTCTTTTTTGTATTGAATTTTTAGTATTAGGTTTTGAAAGCATCAACTCTGCTATGTGTAGCAAAGGTGGGGTCGATTTATCTGAAATAGACAAGAAAAACATGATGTTAAAAAAACTACCTAATGTTTTTGTTGCTGGTGAATGTATAGATATAGATGGAGATACCGGTGGATATAATATACATGCAGCCTTTGCTACAGTAAACTTGATAATAAAATATTTATCTAGTCTAATGTGAGGTGGTATTATGGTCTTTTCTTATTACATAAAATACCCTTTTTACAATGTGATTTGGCATTTTTTGAGATTTTTTAGAAAAAGAAGAAAATGCATTTTATATTGTGAAGATGCTTTTGACATTATTCTTTTTAAGAATGTAGGTAAATATTTGGAAAATATTGAAATAGTAGCAAAAAATAAAAAAGTAAAAAATAAACTTGAATCTTTTGGATATCAAAAGATTACTACTTTGCCTTCTTACCCAGATGCTGTGATAATGTTTCGGAATATGGCTTGGAAATTTCCTTGCAAAAAAATTAAAAAAATAGGATTCAAACATGGAGCATTTAATTTTAAAAAGCATTCAAATGCCAAGTATTACAATATGTTTAACCTCTTTTTTCTGACATCACAAAAAGAAATAGATAATGTAAGAGCTTTAGGTGTAAATATAGCACTTGAAACTGCGTACCCCAAAATAGATGATATAGCATCATCAGAAACAAGAGCAACTATACCTTTTACACTTGATTACAGTAAAAAAACGCTTTTTTTTGCTTCTACTTGGGATGGTAGCGGAATGTCTGCTATCGAAAAATGGTATGAAAAGGTTGGTCTTCTTAAGGATAGATACAACATATTGGTGTCAGTACATGAGTGGATGAGTGAAATTTATAAAAAATCGCTTCGTGAGAATGCATCAGTTTTTTTTATTGACGAATTAGATAGATTGAAATATATAAATCTGGCTGACATTTGTATTTGTGATACTAGTTCGATGATAGCTGAAATTTGTTTGTTGGATAAACCCTTAATAACATTTCGAGTGAAAGAAACCAAACGAACCTTAACAGAAGTTATTAATATGATAGAAAAGATTTCCATAAGAATAGATGAATTTGAAGAACTTGAGGGAGCAATAAAAATCCTTTTGGACGATAAAAACATGTTTTCCAAAGAAAGAAAAGAAGTCTCTAGGATTTTGTTTGACTCTCTAGATGGAAATTCTGGCAAAAGAGCAGCAGAGAAAATAAAAGATTTGTTACAGAATTTTAATATATAGGAGCATAAAATTATGAAAGCTATTATACTTGCAGCAGGGCGCGGAATGAGATTAAATAGTGGTGCTAGGTCTGCTATTCCTAAATCAATGGAGGAGATAAATGGTATATCTATCATGCACTATCAAATTTCAAACTGTCTAAAACAAGGAATACAAAATTTTGTCATAGTGGTGGGATACGAAAAAGAATTGTTAATGGAGCATGTTTTTAAGGTTTTACAAAAAGAGCAGGTTATCTTTGTAGAGAACCCGATTTTTGAGAAAACCAATACTCTTTATTCTCTTTATCTTACAAGGGAATACATGAATGAAGATTTTCTTTATTTCAATGCAGATGTCTTGTTTCATCCGATTTTACTTACAAAACTGGTTAAAGGAGAAAATAAAAACCTACTACTTATCGAAAAAAAGAAAACTAGTACCGAAGAAGTCAAGGTCAAAGTAGAAAATGGCTTGATAAAAGAAATTCACAAGCAGATAGAGCCTACAAAAGCAGAAGGAGAATTTATAGGTATAGCAAAATTTGTTAAAAGAGATTTATCAATATTCGTAGACTATCTTGAGCAGGGAATCCGTGATAAACAAGAAAACAATTATTTTGAATATGCTGTCAATCTGATGTGTGATAATGTTGATTTATTGCCAATATATACAGATGGTTTACCTTGTATAGAGATTGATTTTCCAGAAGATTTAAAAAAAGCAAGAGAAGAGTTGTTTTTAATGGATAATAACTAAATATTGGTATAAATGAAAATATTATTACTTGGTATCAATGCGAGGTTTACTCATGTAAATCTTGCTCTGTATTATTTGCGTCAATGTGTAGATGATACAAGACATGAAGCCATAATCCTAGAAAAAACTATCAAGGATTTTGTTTGGGATATCATCTCTGACATCAATGAGATAAAACCAGATGTCCTTTGTTTATCATGTTATATATGGAATCAGAGCCATATTCAAAGCATTTTGAGAGACATAAAAAAAGTTTTACCAGAGCTAATTATTATATGCGGTGGTCCGGATATTTCATGGAATCCTGACGACTGGCTTGAAAAATATTCAGACATTGATTTTATAATTCAAGGTGCTGGTGAAAAGGCTTTTCAGGAGCTACAAGATAATGATTTTAAACACTTTCATGACCCACTTCAAAAGAATCATAAGAGTCAAAATGAAGTGACAAAATTTAAAATCATCAAAAAAGATAATTACTCTTTTTCAGAAATAAACATGCCCTACAGAGTTGAAGATATAACATCTCTAAAAAACCGTTACATTTATTATGAAGCGAGTAGAGGATGTCCTTTTGAGTGTAGTTATTGTATTTCATCAAGCTCAGAGCAAAAGCTTGAATATAAAGAATATGAATTAGTGCTAAAAGAATTGGAATATCTTCTTGATTTTGAGCCTATAATAATAAAATTTATCGATAGGTCATTTAATGTAAACAATGATTTATGTATGCAAATATTAAAATTTATAGCTTCTTGCCAAACAAAAACAAAATTTCACTTTGAGATTCACCCTTTATATCTTACATCAGAGCAGTTAGACATTCTGAAATTTATGCCCAAAGAAAGAGTTCAGCTTGAAGTAGGTATACAAACGATTCATGAAAAAACCTTGAATCATATCAATAGAAAAGGTGTTTGGTCTGAGATTAAAGAAAAATTATCTGAACTCTCAAAACTAAAAAATGTCCACACTCATTTTGATATGATAGCAGGATTGCCTGAGGAAACTTTTTTGGAAACAACTGCGACCTTTAATGAGATAATCATGTTAAAACCAGACCATTTTCAACTTGGTTTCTTAAAAATATTGCCGGGTACTAAAATATCAAAGGAAATAGAAAAATGGGGTATTAAATATCAAAAAAAAGCTCCCTATAGGATTTTTTCTTCAAATACATTAACTTTTGATGAAATGTCTCAAATAGAACTGATAGAAAATGCTTTGGATTTGGTATACAATTCTGGAATTATGCCCTTTTTTTCAAAAAAAATATTTTCTGAAAATGCTGAAGAAACTAAAATGAATGGAGTAGATTATTTTCTCTCTTTGGGTAAGTATTTCAAGAAAAAAAACATCACTAAAAAAGTTTCAGATAGAATAAAGATTTTCCAAGCAACTTTTGAGCATCTTGGATATTTAATACTCCCAAACAATGATTTTTTTAAAGATTGTCTCATTTTCGACTGGTTTATTCTATCAAAGACTCATTTTTATCCAGAATTTTTGGGAGCGGATTGTTGTGATAAGTTTAAAGAAGAGTATTACTTATTATTTAAAAATGAATGGCAGGAGGCTTTTAAGAGAGATAATATATCATCTGTTAATATTTCTGTTAGTCATAACATTGAAAATAATTATCTTTTAAAAAAACTTAAAAATGCTATCTTTTTTAAACCTCAAACCCAAGAATATAAACAAAAAATTTTAGGAAATGCCTTAGGGGCCGTAACTGTAGATAAAGAAGGCAGTTACTTAATTTATGAAAATTTTGATACAAAGAGTATTAAGTTACTTAAAAATCAATTTTTATAAACTATTCTTTCCTTCCAATCTTAAAATTGAGGGATATTGTAGTCAATGTGGTGTTTGTTGTCAGAAAATACACATTTTGATTGGATATAAGGTTGTAACTAAAGAGGATGAATTTTTCAAATTACAAAGAGATTTTCCTTCTTATAACTGTCTTGAAATATCCGGACAAGAAGAAAGCGGAGAACTCTTTTTTAAATGCAATTTATTTAAAGATAATAAATGTCTAAAATATAAACAAAGACCTTTGATTTGTCGTCAGTACCCTTCCGTAAATATGCTTAAATATGGAGGTGTACTTAATGAGAGTTGCACTTTTCAGCTTAAACCCAAAAAAAGTTTTGGGTTTTATTTGAAAAATGCAAGAAGAGATTGAAATATCAATATATTTTCTAAACTTTTTTATTATTGGAATAATCCTTATTCTGTTCACTCAAAAAAAAAATTGATATGAATATCACTGAATCAAAAAATCTTGACATAATAACAATGTTGAGATTTTTTGTCCAAAACTAATAAAAAACAAAAAAAATGTAAACTACAAAGGAGTAAAAATGCCAGAAAATATTGAAAATATATTTGGTATGAATGTGCCAGAACTTCAGAAAATAGCCAAAGAGCTTGATATCAAGAACTGGTCAATCTCAAAGAAAAATGATTTAATCTATAAGATTCTTGAAACTTCCGCTACTCAAGAGGGATTAGCATTTGCAACTGGATGTTTAGAGGTAATGGATGATGGATTTGGATTTTTGAGATTTCCCCACAACAATTATTTGCCGGGTAAAGATGATGTATATATCTCAGCAGCTCAAATTAAGAAATTGTTATTAAAAAACGGTCATATGATTTCTGGACCTGTTCGTGCACCCAAAGAGGGTGAGAAATATTTCGCATTGTTTCGAGTTGATATGATAAATTATGAAGAGCCTGCAAAAGTGGCATCAGTATTGCCATTTGAAGAATTGACTCCCTATTATCCAGAAAAACGACTTGAATTGGAAGTAGCTCCGAGAAAACTCAGCGAATTGCGTTATAAACTCGACACTATTTCCACAAGAGTGGTTAATCTCTTTACCCCTATAGGTAAAGGACAGCGTGGATTGATTGTCTCTCCTCCACGAACAGGCAAAACAGTTTTATTACAAAATATCACAAATTCTATTTTGCTAAACCATCCAGAAGTCTATTTAATAGTATTGTTGATAGATGAACGCCCAGAAGAAGTGACAGAAATGAAAAGGATTATATATCCTTACAATTCTGAAATAATTAGCTCGACCTTTGATGAAACTGCTAAACGACATGTTTCTGTAGCTGAGATGGCTATAGATAAAGCAAAAAGGATGGTAGAGTTAGGATTTGATGTTGTATTAGTTCTTGATAGCATCACAAGACTTGCTCGAGCCTACAACAATCATTCTCCTTCTACAGGAAAAATTATGTCTGGTGGTCTCGATTCAAATGCCTTACATAAACCCAAGAAATTTTTTGGGGCAGCAAGAAATACAGAAGAGGCAGGTTCTTTGACAATAATCGCTACAGCCTTGATAGATACAGGTAGCAAGATGGATCAAGTCATCTTTGAGGAGTTTAAAGGCACCGGTAATATGGAGCTTGTTTTAGACCGTTCTATATCCGACTTGCGTCTTTTCCCAGCAATAGATTTAATAAAATCTGGCACTAGAAGAGAAGAATTGTTACTTTCTGAACTGGAATTAAGCAGAATGTTTGTTCTTCGTAAGTTCTTAAAAACATTGAATCCCGTTCAAGGCATAGAAACACTAAGAACCAAAATGAAAGACACTAAAGATAATATCCAACTTCTAAAATCAATGAGTAGTTAATGTGGAAGTTTTATCACCAGCAGGAAATCTGGAAAAAATAAAATACGCTGTAATGTATGGTGCTGATGCTGTTTATGCAGGTAGCCAAGCCTTTAGTTTAAGAGCCAAAGCAGACAATTTTGATTATGATGACTTATTAAAGGCAGTTGAATTTTGCCATACAAACTCAGTAAAACTATATGTACCCTTAAACATTTACGCTCATAATAGACATATAGAAGAGCTAAAAACTTACATACAGAGTATTTATGAAGCAAAAATCGATGCAGTGATAGTTTCAGATTTAGGAGTTTTTGAGCTAGTAAAAAATATAGCACCAAATATGCCAATACATGTCAGTACACAGGCAAATGTAACATCATATCAAGCGGTGAAAGCTTTTGCGAAATTGGGAGCAAAAAGGATTATATTAGCTCGTGAATTGACTTTTTCAGAAATAAAAGAAATCAGACAAAAATGCCCTGATATAGAATTAGAAATATTTATTCATGGAGCTATGTGTATATCTTATTCAGGTCGCTGTTTATTAAGTGCTTTTTTTAGCAATAAAACACAAAACATCATCAGAAGCGCCAATAGAGGAGAATGCACACAACCTTGTCGTTGGAAATACCATTTGATAGAAGAAAGCAGACCCAGCGAGGCTTTTAGTATAGACGAAGATAAACATGGATTTTATTTTATGAATTCTAAGGATTTATGTCTTTTTAATAGACTTGAAGAGATTTACCAATGTGGGATTGATAGCGTAAAAATAGAGGGTAGAATGAAGAGCCTTTACTATATCTCAGCTGTAACAAGAGCTTATAAATCGCAAATACAGAGTATTAAGTCCAAGACCACAACTCAGGATAAGGCTTTTTGGAGAACTGAGCTTGATAAAGTTAGTCATAGAATTTATACAGAAGCTTTTTTTGATGAAGCCAATGCTGAAGACACTCAAAACTATGCTTCCTCTACTTATATCAGAGACTGGCAATTTGCTGGTAATATATTAGAAATAAAAAATGGCTATGCTCTTGTAAAATCTTATGCTAAAATAACAGAAAATGATGAGATAGAAATTATCTTTCCGGACAAACAATATGACTTGAAGATAAAAAAACCTCAATTGTTTGATGAAAATTTGCTTGCGATACAATCAACAAAACCGAATTCGTCTTTTTACATAAAGATCGTAGAGACGATTTCCAATCGTCAAATAAATAAACAACTGCCTGAGTACGGGATTTTGAGATTAAAAATATGAAAAATAATGGTATCTATCGTAGAGACGATTTCCAATCGTCAAATCGTAGAGACGATTTCCAATCGTCAAATGGATTAATTCATAAAATTTTTAGAGAGAAAAACAAGTTAAATAAGACAAAATTGAAATATTTGACTTATATTTTCATTTTTCATTTACTTTTTTTCAGCTCTCTCAACGCTCAACAAGGCTCAAATCCTTTATCATCAAATCAACAGTCTGTTATAGAAAGGATTCAAAATTCTTTTCAAGAAAATACTTTAGTTTACAATGACCCACTTTTGGTTATTGACTCTTTAGATTCAGACAGCTTAAAAGCGGCAAAAAATTATTATCGTGCTTTATTACATAAGAATATTGAAGAGGTTATGTCAATACACACTAACAATTTTAGCACTTTTAACAACGAACATTATGGACAAATGTCTGGAATACAGCTTGTTTCAATTGATTTTATCAATCATGATCACGATAATGCACTTATAAAATTGAATCAGATAAATAATGATAATCTCCCTGAAGCTCTGTATTGGAGGATTAAAATAAATCAGATGCTCCAAATCCATAATACTGTCTTATCTTTAGGACAAAGTTTTATAAGACAGTTTCCCAATCATCAACTGATACCTTTTGTTTGGATAATGATTTTGGAAACAAACTCTCATCAAGGTGATTTGTCCGGGTTTGAAAGAAATTATCGAACTTTTTCAAATCATTCAAACTTTGAGGAATATAAGGCTTATTTACTTTTTTTGAACGGAATGCTGTTGGAAAGGACAAATGTTGCAAGAGCTAGAACAATATACAGTCAAATTGTAAATGAGTTTCCCCAATCTCAATATAGAGTGCAAGCCGAAGACAGGTTATTCGCTTTGAGAGGAAATGTGAGGGGACAACCTATAGTTCAACCACCTCCCGTAAACCCACCACCCAATCCCATCACACCACCAATTCAAACAGGTTTCGGAAATGTGGTTGAAAATAGATATGAAGATCTTGTCAGAGATAGTTTTTATATTCAATTTGGAGTTTTCAGCACAGAAGTAGCAGCAAGAAATTTTGTAGCCACCCTAAACAGAGACGGTATTCAAACTTTTCAAATTACTAAACCGGTAGGAGCAAGGAGATTACACGCTGTTGTGCAAGGACCATACTCAACTCAAACAGATGCACAAGCAAATCAAAGAATTTATAACTCAAGAAATCATCAAAGTTTTATTTTTAGAGCAGAATAATACTAATCCTCATCTAAAATCGTAGTGGCGTATTGCTTACGCCTTCTATAACGCTTGTATTCTCATCGAAAATAAGGCGTAAGCAATACGCCACTACAAATATGGGGTCTCATCGAAAATAAGGCGTAAGCAATACGCCACTACAAATATGGGGTCTCAGACTGCCGTCGTCAATGAGTCCTCGCCGAAAAGTCGATTCTTAACTATTGATATTCCTTACACATCCCGAAGGTGATCGGTTCAAGAGATATGAGGTTATACCGAATAGCTCGCAGAATTACCTCATGAGAAAACGATTACCACTACATCTCCCACCCCGAATAGCTCTTGAACCGACCCCTTCGGGGTATGTAAAGTATGATTTTGTGAAAATATATTTTTCGGAGACGGATCCTAACGGAATAAAGATGGTTGGTGGGGGGCGTCACTTTTTCTACCAAACCACGACTCCTACGGAGTATATCATTGATACCATCTCTGATATATCTCAAATTAACGGTACAATTTTAGCGATGATAGGAGTTGTTTTCGTATAATTCTCAAGACACAATGAGATTAGGCTTATGCAATAAGCTATAAAAATTATCCAAAAATATTTGAAAAATAAAAAATAAAATAATTGTTGACAAAAAAAGTAAAAATAAAAAAATATACCATAAGGTGAAAAAATGAGTTTCAGAGTTGACTCAAATTTGGAGGAGAAATGAGAATAGACAGAAAAAATATTTTTTTTGTGTTTGTAATCGCAATGGTCTTTTATGTGGGATTGTTTTCCTTACACACCGAAACCCTTGCCGAACCACCCTCAAATTTTCATGAAGAAAATGCAGGGTCAGAAGAAAATCCTTTTTTAATAGCAAATCTGGCAAATTTGAGGTGGTTGTCGGAGACTCGTTCTGTTTGGGGAGACTTCACATTTGATCTGATTACTGGAGAGTTAATTGTTTTAGGAAAGAACTATTTTCTTCAAACTGCTGATATTGATGCATCTGAAACAAAAGTTTGGCATGGTGGAATTGGATTTGTGCCAATAGGCCGCTCAAGCCCTACTTTAAGATTATTCATAGGAGAGTATGATGGTAATCATTTTTCTATTAACAATCTCTATGTAAATCAATATAATGAAGATGAAATACCTTCTATGGTTTTAAATTCAACACTTTTTGGTCTTATATACGAATCTACTGTAAAAAATGTATATTTACAAGATATCAATGCTATAATTTCTGGACTCGACTCACATTTTTTTGGAGGTTTAGTTGCATCAGCGGGTAGTTCATCCATAATTAATTGTTTTGTAAGTGGAAACATTTTTGTTAATAATGAATTTCTTCCCACTTATCCCTCGACTGTAGGGGGGATAGCGGCTGGTATTGTAAGTTCGTCAATAACGAATTCCTTTTTTTTGGGAAATATCGTTTCTGATTCTGAAGCTATTGAATATGGCGGATTGGTTGGTAGTATGCAGAACTCGGTAGTTTCCTATTCTTATGTCTCGAGTAATTTAGAAATGAATAATGTAGGTGGATTAATAGGAAAAATAACCATTGAACCTTCTTCTACGGTCTCAAACAATTTTTGGAATATAGAATCTACGGGAATTTTAAATCCTTTCAATGAGATACAAGGCTCTGAACATACAATAGAAAATAATTTTGGAAAAACTACACAAGAAATGAGACGAGTCACTATGTATATAGAAAATGGTTGGGACTTTGAACATGTATGGTATATACACCCCGAAATCAATGACGGGTATCCTTTTTTTCGAGAAACAAAAAACATTTCTTTGCCAACGATGAATCTAATTGCAGAAATAATAGACAATAATATCAAACTCACTTGGAATTTGAGTTATAATTCATTTCATAGCTCTCAGATAAAATCAAATTTTATAGGTTTCAAACTGTATCGCAACGGTATATTATTGACAGAAACTTCAGATTTATCTTTTACTGATGTTAGTGCCGATGTTGATACGAAGTATACATATTTTCTTTTTGCAGTCTATGAAAGCGGAGATTTAGGAGCAGATATTATTAATATCTATATCCCAGCATTTTATTCACCCAAGGATTTAGATGCATCAATTGTGGGTAATGATATATTTCTGACATGGAAAGCACCTCAAAAAGCAAATTTTGGAGATATTTTAGGATATATAGTTTATAGGGAAGGTGAGGTTTTATCTGATTTATTACCATTAGAAACCCTTTTTTATTTAGATGAGGATGTAGAATACTATGTCGAATATAATTATGTTATCACAGCTTTGTATGAAAATCCTGAAGGGGAGTCTGAACCCTCGAATACTGTGAAAATGATACTCTTAGAGGATATTCTTCCTCCGACAGATCTTGTTGGTAGTGTAGATAATTACTCTGTTACATTAAATTGGATGGCACCAGATAGTTATCCAATAGGATATTACATCTATCGAGATGAAATGCCATTGACAGAGCTAAGCACTTCAGAAACATCGTTCATAGAACATGATTTGCCTGTTGGGGAATATGTCTATAGTGTAAGTGCTGTTTACAACGGTGGTGAATCAGAGCATGTTTCAGTAAAAATAGAAGTTTATGCATCAGAGTTTGAAGATATTGAGGTACCCTTGATGACAGAATTGGTAGGCAATTTTCCTAATCCTTTCAATCCTGAGACTATGATTAGGTTTAATGTCGCCATAGATTCAATAGTTTCGATTGATATATACAATATTCGTGGACAAAGAGTTAGGAATCTGTTGAATGAGAGCATGAAAGCTGGATTTCATCAAGTATTGTGGAATGGAGAGGATGAATATGGTCGCGATGTCGGAAGCGGGTTGTATTTTTATGTGATGAGGACTGGAGATTTTACTACTGTGAGAAGGATGGTATTGTTGAAATAATTTTATTTAAATTATTAGAAAATATTTGAAAATTAAGAAAAAAAAATTGTTGACAAAAAATATAAAATAAAAAATATACCATAAGGTTAAAAAAATGAGTTTCAGAGTTGACTCAAATTTGGAGGAGAAATGAGAATAGACAGAAAAAATGTTTTTTTTGTGTTAGTAATCGCAATGTTTTTTTGTGTTAGTTTGTTTTCTTTACACACCGAAACCCTTGCCGAACCACCCTCAAATTTTCATGATGATAACGCAGGGTCAGAAGAAAATCCTTTTTTAATAGCGAATCTGGCGAATCTGAGATGGTTGTCGGAGACGCCTGATGTGTGGTGTGAATGGGTATCAGGTAGTAATTTTTTATGGTATCATTTTTTGCAAACTGCAGATATTGATGCTACAGAGACTATCTATTGGGAAGATGGTTGTGGTTTTAGACCTATAGGAGTAAGAAATCTGACTGGTTCTGCAGGTAATGATAAGGGTTTCATGGGAGTTTATGATGGAAATGGGTATTCTATAAAAAATTTATTTATTAACTGTCCACACAATATTGTAATTTATTGTGCCCCAGTCCCTGGCATGTTTGGTGTAATACAAAATGGCACTATTAAAAATCTAAGACTGGAAAATGTAAATATATTACCTAATGAAGATTTGCATTATAATCAAGTCGGACCTTTAGCGGGAATAATTCAAGGTGGATTAATTGAAAATGTCTCTGTTACTGGGCAAATGGTTATAGAAGCATCCTCAAGATTAACAGGAGGTTTAGCTGGAGATGCATCACATACAACGATAAGAAATAGTTATTCATCTTTATTTATTATTGATGCTACAAGTCATAGTATTAGAATAGGTGGGCTTGTAGGTTATTTATATAATTCTACAATTGAAAATTCATATTTTAATGGTTTCATTAACAGCTCAATTGAAAGCGATGGATATGGTGGTCTTGTAGGAAGAGCCAGCGAATCAAGGATCCGTAATTGTTATGTAGTTTCAGAAGATTCATTTATAAACATTAATAGCTTTATTGGATGGATTTCACACCCTAACCCAACAGGATTTCCATCTATCATCACAAATAATCTTTGGGATGAGGAGACTACTGGTATAACACAACTATTTAATGTAGAGACAGGGCAAGGCACTGTGAGTGGTAATTATGGAAAAACAACAGCAGAGATGAAACAAGCTACGACCTATATTGATAATGGTTGGGATTTTGAGAATATATGGTTTATGAAACCTTTTATAAACAATGGGTATCCGTATCTGAGAAGTATGATAGATGCGAGAAAAACGCCAGGGAATTTTAATGCAGAGATAGTGGATGGTGACATAGTTTTGACATGGGAGGAGCCTGGCAATGAAATGGATAATGGTTTCCATCAAAACTTTGGACAATTATACAAATCCTCCATCAATTACAGAATATATCGAAATGATGTATTTTTAGTAGAAACAACCGAATTATCTTATATAGATACAGACATAGAGTTGGATGAGAAATACAATTATTTCTTGATAGCTCTTTATGAGGATGGAGATTTTGGAGCGACTGATTTGTCTATCATCACGGTTGTTTATAGTCCACCAAAAAATTTAGTAGCTTGGGCAGGTGATGGAGAGGTAACTTTATCTTGGGAATCTTCAGATGTGCAAAAATATGGTGAAGTATTAAGGTATAATATTTATAGGGATGGAGTATTGATAGATGAGGTATTATCCCCGCCTTACAAAGCGAGGCAAATTGAATACATAGATAAAGGTTTAAAAAACGGTGATGAACATGAATATTATATCACAGCAGTATGGGGTGGCGAGATAGATGGTGTATCTGAGCCTACAAATATTGTGAATATAGTTTTGGATTTTATGATGTTACCACCTACAGAATTGGAAGGTAGTGTTAGTAATGTCAATGGGAATACAGTGATAATAAACTGGAAACCACCTTATAGTGAAAATCATGATGGTGAAAATAGAACCTCAAGGAGAATAAACAATTCAGTTAAAAGAAATGTCTCTGAAGTAGAAAGCCTGAAAGGATATAATATCTATCGTGATGAAGATTTTCTTTTCTTTTGCCAAGCATCAGGATTGTCAAATTATAGATATATACAATCTTATGTGCCTGTTGGGGAATATGTCTATAGTGTAAGTGCTGTTTACAACGGTGGTGAATCTGAGTATGTTTCTGTTGAAATAGAAGTTTATGCGTCAGAGTTTGAAGATATTGAGGTACCCTTGATGACAGAATTGGTAGGCAATTTTCCTAATCCTTTCAATCCTGAGACTATGATTAAGTTTAATATCGCTGTAGAATCTATAGTTTCGATTGATATATACAATATTCGTGGACAAAGAGTTAGGAATCTGTTGAATGAGAGTATGAAAGCTGGATTTCATCAAGTATTGTGGAATGGAGAGGATGAGTATGGTCGCGATGTCGGAAGTGGGATGTATTTTTATGTGATGAGAGCTGGAGATTTTACTACCGTGAGAAGGATGGTATTGTTGAAATAATCTTATTTAAAATTATTCAAAAAAATATCTGAAAAATAAAAATAAAATATTTGTCGACAAAAAAAGAAAAAATAAAAAAATATACCATAAGGTGAAAAAATGAGTTTCAGAGTTGACTCAAATTTGGAGGAGAAATGAGAATAGACAGAAAAAATTTTTTTTTTGTGTTTGTAATCGCAATGGTCTTTTATGTGGGATTGTTTTCCTTACACACCGAAACCCTTGCCGAACCACCCTCAAATTTTCATGAAGAAAATGCAGGGTCAGAAGAAAATCCTTTTTTAATAGCAAATCTGGCAAATTTGAGGTGGTTGTCGGAGACTCGTTCTGTTTGGGGAGACTTCACATTTGATCTGATTACTGGAGAGTTAATTGTTTTAGGAAAGAACTATTTTCTTCAAACTGCTGATATTGATGCATCTGAAACAAAAGTTTGGCATGGTGGAATTGGATTTGTGCCAATAGGCCGCTCAAGCCCTACTTTAAGATTATTCATAGGAGAGTATGATGGTAATCATTTTTCTATTAACAATCTCTATGTAAATCAATATAATGAAGATGAAATACCTTCTATGGTTTTAAATTCAACACTTTTTGGTCTTATATACGAATCTACTGTAAAAAATGTATATTTACAAGATATCAATGCTATAATTTCTGGACTCGACTCACATTTTTTTGGAGGTTTAGTTGCATCAGCGGGTAGTTCATCCATAATTAATTGTTTTGTAAGTGGAAACATTTTTGTTAATAATGAATTTCTTCCCACTTATCCCTCGACTGTAGGGGGGATAGCGGCTGGTATTGTAAGTTCGTCAATAACGAATTCCTTTTTTTTGGGAAATATCGTTTCTGATTCTGAAGCTATTGAATATGGCGGATTGGTTGGTAGTATGCAGAACTCGGTAGTTTCCTATTCTTATGTCTCGAGTAATTTAGAAATGAATAATGTAGGTGGATTAATAGGAAAAATAACCATTGAACCTTCTTCTACGGTCTCAAACAATTTTTGGAATATAGAATCTACGGGAATTTTAAATCCTTTCAATGAGATACAAGGCTCTGAACATACAATAGAAAATAATTTTGGAAAAACTACACAAGAAATGAGACGAGTCACTATGTATATAGAAAATGGTTGGGACTTTGAACATGTATGGTATATACACCCCGAAATCAATGACGGGTATCCTTTTTTTCGAGAAACAAAAAACATTTCTTTGCCAACGATGAATCTAATTGCAGAAATAATAGACAATAATATCAAACTCACTTGGAATTTGAGTTATAATTCATTTCATAGCTCTCAGATAAAATCAAATTTTATAGGTTTCAAACTGTATCGCAACGGTATATTATTGACAGAAACTTCAGATTTATCTTTTACTGATGTTAGTGCCGATGTTGATACGAAGTATACATATTTTCTTTTTGCAGTCTATGAAAGCGGAGATTTAGGAGCAGATATTATTAATATCTATATCCCAGCATTTTATTCACCCAAGGATTTAGATGCATCAATTGTGGGTAATGATATATTTCTGACATGGAAAGCACCTCAAAAAGCAAATTTTGGAGATATTTTAGGATATATAGTTTATAGGGAAGGTGAGGTTTTATCTGATTTATTACCATTAGAAACCCTTTTTTATTTAGATGAGGATGTAGAATACTATGTCGAATATAATTATGTTATCACAGCTTTGTATGAAAATCCTGAAGGGGAGTCTGAACCCTCGAATACTGTGAAAATGATACTCTTAGAGGATATTCTTCCTCCGACAGATCTTGTTGGTAGTGTAGATAATTACTCTGTTACATTAAATTGGATGGCACCAGATAGTTATCCAATAGGATATTACATCTATCGAGATGAAATGCCATTGACAGAGCTAAGCACTTCAGAAACATCGTTCATAGAACATGATTTGCCTGTTGGGGAATATGTCTATAGTGTAAGTGCTGTTTACAACGGTGGTGAATCAGAGCATGTTTCAGTAAAAATAGAAGTTTATGCATCAGAGTTTGAAGATATTGAGGTACCCTTGATGACAGAATTGGTAGGCAATTTTCCTAATCCTTTCAATCCTGAGACTATGATTAGGTTTAATGTCGCCATAGATTCAATAGTTTCGATTGATATATACAATATTCGTGGACAAAGAGTTAGGAATCTGTTGAATGAGAGCATGAAAGCTGGATTTCATCAAGTATTGTGGAATGGAGAGGATGAATATGGTCGCGATGTCGGAAGCGGGTTGTATTTTTATGTGATGAGGACTGGAGATTTTACTACTGTGAGAAGGATGGTATTGTTGAAATAATTTTATTTAAATTATTAGAAAATATTTGAAAATTAAGAAAAAAAAATTGTTGACAAAAAATATAAAATAAAAAATATACCATAAGGTTAAAAAAATGAGTTTCAGAGTTGACTCAAATTTGGAGGAGAAATGAGAATAGACAGAAAAAATGTTTTTTTTGTGTTAGTAATCGCAATGTTTTTTTGTGTTAGTTTGTTTTCTTTACACACCGAAACCCTTGCCGAACCACCCTCAAATTTTCATGATGATAACGCAGGGTCAGAAGAAAATCCTTTTTTAATAGCGAATCTGGCGAATCTGAGATGGTTGTCGGAGACGCCTGATGTGTGGTGTGAATGGGTATCAGGTAGTAATTTTTTATGGTATCATTTTTTGCAAACTGCAGATATTGATGCTACAGAGACTATCTATTGGGAAGATGGTTGTGGTTTTAGACCTATAGGAGTAAGAAATCTGACTGGTTCTGCAGGTAATGATAAGGGTTTCATGGGAGTTTATGATGGAAATGGGTATTCTATAAAAAATTTATTTATTAACTGTCCACACAATATTGTAATTTATTGTGTTCCTGTCCCTGGCATGTTTGGAGTAATACTAGGTGGCACAATAAAAAATCTACGACTAGATAATGTAAGTATTTTACCTAATGAAGATTTGCTATACAATGAAGTTGGTCCTTTGGCTGGAATTATTCAAGGTGGATTAATAGAAAATGTCTCTGTTACTGGACAAATGATTGGGGCATCTTGGACGATTGCAGGAGGTTTAGTGGGTAATGCTATAAATTCAACCATAAGAAATAATTATTCATCTTTTATAATTATAGACGCTACAAACTATAGTAATATAACAGGTGGACTTGTTGGTGGATCTAGTAATACTACAATAGAAAATTCATATTTTAATGGTTTCATTAACAGCTCAATCGAAAGAGATAGTAATGGTGGACTTGTAGGATACGCTAGTCGTTCAAGAATCAGTAATTGTTATGTGGTTTCAGATGTTATATTTACTAATATTAATAGCTTTATTGGGGAAATTCATCATACATGGGGAGTTTCCATCATCACAAACAATCTTTGGGATGAGGAGACTACTGGTGTATCTCAGCTCTTTAATGTAGAGATAGGACATGGAACAGTGATCGATAATTTTGGAAAAACAACCGAAGAGATGAAACAAAAATCCACATATATTGACAATGGATGGGACTTTGAGAATATATGGTTTATGAAACCCTATATAAATAGTGGATATCCGTATCTGAGAAGTATGATAGATGCGAGAAAATCGCCAGGGAATTTTAATGCAGAGATAGTGGATGGTGACATAGTTTTGACATGGGAGGAGCCTGGCAATGAAATGGATAATGGTTTCCATCAAAGCTTTGGACAATTTTACAAATCCTCCATCAATTACAGATTATATCGAAACGATGTATTTTTAGTAGAAACAACCGAATTATCTTATATTGATACAGACATAGAGCTGGATGAGAAATACAATTATTTCTTGATAGCTCTTTATGAGGATGGAGATTTTGGAGCGACTGATTTGTCTATCATCACGGTTGTTTATAGTCCACCAAAAAATTTAGTGGCTTGGGCAGGTGATGGAGAGGTGACTTTATCTTGGGAATCTTCAGATGTGCAAAAATATGGTGAATTATTAAGATATAATATTTATAGGGACGGGGTGTTGATAGATGAGGTATTATCCCTCCCTTATAAAGGGTGGCAAATTGAATACATAGATAAAGGTTTAAAAAACGGTGATGAACATGAATATTATATCACAGCAGTATGGGGTGGTGCGATAGAAGGGGTATCTGAGCCTACAAATATTGTGAATATAGTTTTGGATTTTATGATGCTACCACCTACAGAATTGGAAGGTAGTGTCAGTAGTGTAAATGGGAATACAGTGATAATAAACTGGAAACCACCTTATAGAGAAAATCATGATGGTGAAAATAGAACCTCAAGGAGAATAAACAATTCAGTTAAAAGGAATGTCTCTGAAGTAGAAAGCCTGAAAGGTTATAATATCTATCGTAACGAAGAATTTCTTACTTTTCGCCAAGCATCAGGATTGTCAAATTATAGATATATACAAGCTTATGTGCCTGTTGGGGAATATGTCTATAGTGTAAGTGCTGTTTACAACGGTGGTGAATCAGAGCATGTTTCTGTTGAAATAGAAGTTTATGCGTCAGAGTTTGAAGATATTGAGATACCCTTGATAACAGAATTGATAGGTAATTTTCCTAATCCATTTAATCCTGAGACTATAATAAAGTTTAATATCGCCGTAGAATCAATCGTTTCGATTGATATATACAATATTCGTGGACAAAGAGTTAGGAATCTGTTGAATGAGAGCATGAATGTAGGATTTCATCAAGTATTGTGGAATGGAGAGGACGAATATGGTCGCGATGTCGGAAGCGGGTTGTATTTTTATGTGATGAGAGCTGGAGATTTTACTACCGTGAGAAGGATGGTATTGTTGAAATAATCTTATTTAAAATTATTCAAAAAAATATCTGAAAAATAAAAATAAAATAATTGTTGACAAAAATAGTAAAAATAAAAAAATATACCTTAAAGTTAAAAAATGAGTTTCAAAATTGACTCAAATTTGGAGGAGAAATGAGAATAGACAGAAAAAATGTTTTTTTTGTGTTATTAATCGCAATGTTTTTTTGTGTTAGTTTGTTTTCTTTACACACCGAAACCCTTGCAGAACCACCCTCAAATTTTCATGAGGAAAACGCAGGGTCAGAAGAAACCCCTTTTTTAATAGCGAATCTGGCGAATTTGAGGTGGTTGTCAGAGACACCTGATGTGTGGGGTTTTGCTTTACTAGATAATAATTGGGAGGTATATAGATATTATTTCTTGCAAACAGCTGACATAGATGCTTCTGAGACTATAAACTGGAATGAAGGCAAGGGATTTCATCCGATAGGCAATTATTTTGAGGTAGCAACAATGAATGCAAAAGTGTTATCATTTTTAGGTATATATGACGGAGATTATCATAAAATAAGCAATTTGCATATCAATACCCCTGATGAATTATATTATCATGAAGGTTATTTTGATATTCCTGCCATTGTTCACCCAGCTTTATTTGGTTATTTAGATTTTGCTACAATAAAAAATCTCAGAGTAGAAAATGCAACCGTTAAATTGGAAGAAAATAGAACCTACCAATCATATATAGGCGTTTTAGTTGGATGCGCATTTGAAAGCAAAATAGAAAATTGTAAAGTTTCTGGAGAACTTTTAGTAGGAACGTCATATCCAGAAATATCTATTACTTCAATTGTTGGTAGCCTGGTGGGGAATGCTCAAAGGTCTCATATAGAGTATTGTTATTCAAAAGTAACTATTTATGATTTCATGAGTGAAACATCATCTTTAGGTGGAATAATAGGCTATACCGGACAAACCACATTGAAAAATTCATTTTTTTATGGAGATATTTTTAGCTCTATAGAAAGAGAAAGGAATGGAGGATTAATCGGCTCAATGTCATTATCAGATGTCCAGTTTTGTTATGTAGTATCTTATACAGACTTTCAAAATATAAGTGGGCTTATCGGTCGAATAAGTTCTTCTCAAAATCCCTCAAATATCAGACATAATTTTTGGAATACTGAAACTACAGGAGTTTTAGAACCATTTAATTTAGTAGAAGGGCAGAACCATACAATAAATAATAATTTCGGATTAACTACTTTAGAAATGAAACAAAATTCTACTTTTATAAATAATGATTGGGATTTAGAAAATATATGGTGGATAGACGAAAGACTCAATAATGGTTATCCTTTTTTACGGAGTATGGATAACAAGAGAAAAGCGCCAGTCGATTTTACAGGAAAAATTTTAGACCATGATGTAGTATTAACATGGCTCAAATCTGATTTTTCTATTAATTACGACAGCAATATTCAGGCAAGTTTAAATGGATTTATACTTTATCGAAATCACATATTTGTAAATCAAACAACAGATATGAATTACATTGATCTTAATCTGGATACAGATACAAAATATTCTTATTGGATAATAGCATATTATGATGATGGTGAATTTGGATCGGCGGGAACATCAATCATAATGCCATTATTTAGTCCACCATTGAATCTGCAAGCTATTGCCGGTGATGGAGTAGTAAATCTATCATGGGAAATCCCCAATACTCAAAAATATGGAACTGTGATTGGATACAATGTTTTTCGAGATGATAAAAAAATAGATGTAATATTAAGCCCATATAAAGAGTATTCCGATATCGGATTGGAGAATGATATTTATTACGAATATCATGTCACTGCAATATGGGGTGGAGAGATAGATGGAGAGTCTGAGCCATCAAATATAGTTATAGCAAAACCTGAAACTAGCGATGAAAATGACGAAATCATCTCTTATACGACATTGCTTTTGGGAAATTTTCCGAATCCTTTCAATCCACAAACAACGATAAATTTTTCCCTTGCTCGAAATGGATTTGTCTCAATAGAAATATTCAACATAAGAGGTCAGAGAATAATAACATTGATAAATAATCTTTTACCAGCTGGAAAATATGAGATATTTTGGACTGGAGTAGATAGTTCAAATCTCAGAGTGAGTAGTGGTATTTATTTCTATACAATGGTGACAGAAGACTATAATGAAACAAGAAGAATGATCCTGCTAAGATAAAATGAATAAATATAAAACAAAAAACACAGGAGGCTAAAATGATTTTTTGTAAAAAATTTAATTTTTTATTGTTTTTGTCGGTTTTGATATACTGTTTGAGTTCATCAAATAGTATACCAGGGCAAATTATCCTTGATTTAAACAACAACACCAGAGGTGATGATCTAATAAATTTTATTTCGTCATATTCTCAATTTGAATTAGTAATTGACGAAAGTCACAGATATTCAGAACGTTTTAATACTCATCTTTTTTATTACAACCAAAATTTGATATCAGACGATGATATTCTTGAAAGGATGAGACAAGACCCAAATGTTCACCTTGCCCAATTTAATTATTATATAGAGAGTCTTGGAAACTATCCTAATGACCCATTATATCCAGATCAATGGGCATTAAAAAATACTAGTCAGATAGTAAATGATATAAAAGGTTTATCTAATGCTGACATTAGTTTTCAATATGTCTGGGAACTTTTAAGTTTATTTCAACAAGAAATAATTTTTGACAACGATGTAGTTTTAGCCATAGCTGATAATGGATATGCACCAAATCATCCAGATATAAATTGGTATAAAGGATGGAATGTAATAACAAGTAACGATTCTTTATATATTGGCTCGCATGGCACTCATGTGGCAGGGATAGCAGGAGCTATTAGTAACAATAATCTGGGAATATCAGGAATAGCAAGGAATATAAAAATATTACCTGTGGTTACAATGATGCCAATTTCATTTGGGCTTCCAATGGATAGAGGATGGGGGACAGTCTTTTGGGTAATTATGGCATATCAATATGTGTTAGAACAAAGACTCGATTACAATGATATATTCATTCAGGGCGGAGAATATATCGTGGCTGTAAATTCATCTTTTGGATTCATTTCTTTTGGAGAATATGAACTTGATATAATGGAATATATTATTGAACTTATGGGGCAGGCTGGAGTAATGACAATTGCAGCAGCGGGAAATTCATCTGGTAATAATGATTTGCCCGAAAATAAAATGATACCTGCTACTATAAAATCACAATATATTTTAAGTGTATCATCCACAAACAATAAAGATGAGTTTGCAATTAATTCTAATTATGGCTCAAATTCAGTTCATCTAGGTTCACCAGGAGATTACATATTATCAACAATCAATTATTATAATGGAGTTGGTTGGTACTATGAATCTTCTGGCACTTCTATGGCTGCTCCTCATGTAACAGGTCTAATCGGATTACTCTATCAAATCGCCCCTGATGATTTGCTTGATGAATATGAAGGTAATCCTAGCGGACTTGCTTTACTCATGAAGCAATATATCCTTGATGGAGTGGATCGAATCCCTGCAATGCAGGACAGTACTATAACTGGTGGCAGATTGAATATGCTCAATCCAGTGCAGAGGATACTGGGAGACCAGATCTGGATTACAGAGGACACAATCATGAGTGGTGAGGAGTTTGCTATAAACAAGATGTATGTCATCGATAATGAGGCTATTTTGACTATAACCAACTCTATCATCAATGAAAATCAAAATCAAGCTCTGAATAAATTTTATGGATTTCAAATCAGGTTTGGAGAATTGAAAATAATATCTTCAGAAATCAATTTAGGAAATGGTTCTATCTCAATCAGTGGTGAGAACAGTTTCTTGTTAGTTCAAAACAGTAGTATCATTTTAGATAACGGAAAAATCGAGTTGGTAGTAGATGGTTCAGCAGCTTTTTACAATTCGAGTTTGGAGATAAATGATACCGATATAGTAATGAATCACGCTCAAAACATCGTTTTCAATAACAATAGTTTGTTTAGTATGGAGGGAATGAGTAGAATATATGGTTCTGCTGAGGGTAGTTTGATAGATATAACTGAGATAAATGATTTATCTGACCGCAAAGATTTAATCATCATAGATAATAGTAGAATGATTTTAGGTGAAGAGACTGAAATTCTGAGCAGAACAGGTAATAGATTCAATGGGTTTGTGATAATAGACTCTCAACCTAATATAGAAAATGATTTCACAATAAGTTCCATTGCATCAAATTTGATAACAGAAATACATAATTTTTTATTTATCAATAGTAGTGTAAAATTTGAAGATGTAATGGTAGAAAATATAGGTTCTTTTTATGCAATAGAATCATCTCTTAATTTTTATGACACCACAATCACCTCAATTCATGAATTATACCTGACATCGAATTCAAAATTGTATGCTCGCAATCTCGTATATGAAGAAAACGCTAAAGGCATAACTTTGAAAAACAGTATCATAGATGCTGATGAGTTATATATCCTCGACAATGGTTCTACCGGTCTTATCATAGATAACTCTCCATCTTTTAATATTGGGGGGTCTTTAAATCGAGACACAATTTTTCAGAATAGAGTATACAATGCTGAAATCAACGAGAATGCTGGGTCGGGGCTTGAAGTATGGCAGGGAACTCGCGTTCACCTCCTTGATACAATAATACAAGATAACTTAGAATACGGGTTTTATAGTCTATCTGAGCAGCAAAGTGTTATCTCTGGACCATCAATAATCTCGAACAATGGTTCTGCTGAGATATCTGCGATGTATAATGCATGGGTTAGTTTTCCCAATACTCTCACCCATCAAACCCGCCCAAGTGCAATAGATGAAGTAAACTCTGGTGGTGATGACCATTATCTACTTCGTATCATGGGATCATATACACCTCCTTTGCGACCTCATATAAATGTCTCAATGTTAAATGTGTCCAAAGCAGATTTGAGTCGTTTTTATCCATGTAGCGATTGTTTTTGGTTTTCAGAAGCTCATTTTGAAGAAAAACCGGGTGTATCAGCAAGAGGAGTTTATGACGGAGGATTAGAGGCAATAGAAGAGGAAGATTACGATGTAGCCCTTTTAGCATTCAAGAGCATAGTTGACGAATATCCAGACACAATTTATGCTATTTATAGTATCGCTCTTATGCCGCATCTTTACAATGTTTTGGAGCTTGATATAGAGGACTTTTTTGATTTTCTCGACATATCTCATCCGAACCTCACGATAGTGATACAGCATGTCACAGCGATGACCAAGATGTTCATAGAGGAATATGAAGAGGCTATCGAGCTGTTTGAAGAAATCATCCAAGACCCAGTCGGAGAGCTTGAAAGGCTATTGGCAATGAAATCTCAGCTTTTTTGTATCCAGAAACTCACAGAACAAGGAAAAAGGAGTTTTCCAGTAGCATCTGTCGGCATTCCAGCGAGTTATGCAGAGTATAGAAAGATGGATGAAGCTATCATGAAGCAAATATACAGTTATTTGCAATGTAGTGAGCCTAAACCACCGATAAACACAATTCCGCTCGAAACAAGGCTATTGAGCAATTTCCCCAATCCTTTCAATCCTATCACTAATATATCCTTTGATTTAGCAGTAGAGTCTATAGTCTCGATAGACATTTTTAATATCCGTGGTCAAAGAATTAGGACTTTGACCAATGAATTCTTTTTAGCAGGTTCTCATAGTATAGACTGGCATGGAACCGATGAAAATGGTCGCGAAGTTGCCAGTGGTGTCTATTTTTATCAGATGAGAACGGAGGGGTTTTCACAAGTGAGAAGAATGATGTTGCTGAAGTAATGGATAATGGAGATTCTTCACTTCGTTCAGAATGACAAGATAGGAAAATGGAGAAAAATCATTTTTTATATTCCGATTTTAACAAGGAGTTATTTATGAAAACAACAAAAAAACAGATGACAAAACGAATTGGGCAGGCTAATGTTTGTCTATTTTTGCTATTGACAACACTTTTTTTGAGCTTGTCAATACTACATGGTGAGACTCTTGAAGTTTATGTGGGAGATCCTAATAGCACCGAATGGTCTCCAATAGCACCTTTCACTTTTGATTGGGAAAGCAGTCTCGCTCAAACTATCTATACAGCAGATGAGCTTTATGAGGTAGGTCTAATCTCAAGTATTGAATATACTTACAATGATCAATCATCAAATGTTGGAGGTAGCAGTATAGCTGTTTATATGGCAAATATATGGGATGATATAGATACCTTTACTTCCAATAATAGCTGGATACCTTCTGAATACTTCACACTTGTTTACGATGATGTGTTGCCTCAACATCCAAGTGGAATGAATCCTTTAACCTTAGTTTTAGATAATCCATTTATTTATCAAGGTGGTAATCTTGTTATTTATACATGGAAAAAATATAAACAAACATGGCCTATGCTAACTCCCTTTTTACAAACAAAAGATGAAGGTAAGTTTAGGACTATACACATTGTGGGTATGTCAGATAGCTTACATCCATTATCACCACCGTCTGGTCAGCTATCACATAATGTGCCCAATATCACATTATCAATCGTTCCTAATGAAAGTATTGGTCATCTCTCAGGAATTGTTACGCATCACGATGTTCCTCTTGAAGGAGTACGTGTAAGAGTAAACTATAGCACACGAAGAATATTGACTGACGGTTTTGGTCAGTATATTTTACAAAGGCTTCCAGAGGGTATTATCAGTATCACTGTTTCTAAACATGGTTTTGTCACTCAAGAGATAGATAATATAAGCATATTTGAGGGAGAAATTACCACTTTGAATATTTCAATGGTATCAGAAGTATCAGTTTCAGGTGTAGTCATAACATCAGAAATTCAAACTGGTATTCAGGGAGCATTGGTCACTCTCCAAGAAAATAGTATCTATCGTAGAGATGATTTCCAATCGTCAAATGTTGAACAGTACGAAACTACAACTGATGATATGGGACAATTTCTATTAGAAAATATATATCCTGATCTTGTCTACATACTCACAATATCAAAAGAAGGATATTATGATTTTGTAAACACAAATTTAGAAGTAGGAACCATCGAAATCGAGTTGGGAAACATTGTATTGTATGAAAAAGCGGTAGAGTTATTACCTCCAACCGATTTTGAAGGTAATGTGGAAAGTAATACAGTAACTTTGAGCTGGACTGCCCCTAATATCATCCCTCTGCAAATGGAGGCAAATCTATTGGGTTATAGATTGTATCGTGATGAATTTCCTTTATATAGCTCACTCATCCTTGAGACTAATTTTATTGACTATGATGTTCCTGATGGGGTTCATGTATATAACTTACAGGCTATTTATCTGATTGGTGAATCAGAAATAGTGTCTATTGAGATAGAAGTTCGAGTTTCTGAAGGTGATGAGATTGAGATTCCTGTTTTTACTGAATTATTAAGTAATTTTCCTAATCCATTTAATCCTAGCACCACTATCAGATATCACCTCGCAGAGGAATCAAATGTAAAGATTGATATTTTCAACCTCAGAGGGCAGCTCGTTGAAACCCTCATTAATGATCAGCAAAATGCAGGAAGATATTCAGTAGTATGGAATGCCGAAGATGTGCCTTCGGGAATTTATTTATATCGTCTGGAGACAAATGCGGGTGTAGAAGTGAAGAGGATGGTGCTTTTGAAGTAATGGATAATGGAGATTCTTCACTTCGTTCAGAATGACAAGATAGGGTTCAGAATGACAAAGAGATTCTTCACTTCGTTCAGAATGACAAGATAGGGTTCAGAATGACAAAGAGATTCTTCACTTCGTTCAGAATGACAAGATAGGGTTCAGAATGACAAAGTAGGAGAATGGAGATTTATATTCGTTTCATCGTAAAATTGCACTAAATCCCTTCTCGCTTTTTGACAGGCTATTTCTATCTCATTATCTACTAAATACATGCTTAATAATGATGAGAAAGCACATCCAGTACCTTTATTATATACCCAATTACTTCTTTCATAAGCAAAATGTTTAAGGGTATTTTTATAGAATAGGTATTCAATAATTTTGTTTTCAGTTGAATGTCCACCTTTTAAGTATATATTTGGTTTGCCTTTAAAATTTTTTAAAGCGGATTTTATATCAGTATCATAATAAAATTCAAATTCTGGGATATTAGGGGTAATCACGGTGCAATGTGGACTTATGATTTGAAATATTTCCTTGGGTTCATCAGTTAAGAGACAATGACCAGAAGATGATTTATAAACTGGATCATAAACTTTTGGACAGTCAACAGAATTAAGATATTGTGAAATTATCTTTGCAAATCTTATAGAAGGCAATACTCCGATTTTTATTGCAGAAATTTTAAAAGATTTAAAAATATTTTTTAGTTGTGTTTCAATTACTTTTTCTTTTAAAAATTCGATAATATATACATTATGAAAATCTTGCGAAGTTATTGCAGTAACAGCACTTAACCCCCAGAATCCAGTTCTTTGAGCCATCTTTAAATCTTGTTGTATCCCTGCTCCACCCGAGCTGTCAGAGGCAGCTATAGTCAAAAAAAAATTCATTATTTTTCCTTTTTTTATTTTTTTTTGTAACATAAAAAAAAAATGGAGTTTAATAAAATACAGAATCTTCCCCCACAGATTCTGTTCATATAACCTCCTCATACACAAGGCACCCTTCGGGGTGCCTCTTTTATTTTTCATACTCTACATATTCGGAACGCATACATGCGTTCCCTACTAATGTTGCCAAATCTGCATTGTTAGCGGCAGTTACATGCGTTCCCTACGACAAAACTACAATAAATATTTCCTACCTTCATTACTGACGCGTTCTTCTTCTTCTTTTTGAGCAACCTTCAATGCTATTTCAGCCATTTCTTCTTCTTGCTTTATTCTTTCTGCTTCGGCAGCTTCTTCTTCTTCGGCTTTCAACCTAGCTTCTTCCTCTTCATCTCTTTTTATTTGCAAAGGAGTCTTTTTCTCCTCTAATTTAGGCATCAGATTAAATTCCCAAACTACAGCATGAAAAAGCAAAGCTGTGGAAACTATAGCCACTACAATGTAAGCAATCCTTATAAAAAAGGGTAGATGCATT
Organism: Candidatus Cloacimonadota bacterium; assembly: GCA_009777575.1. GTDB lineage: Bacteria > Cloacimonadota > Cloacimonadia > Cloacimonadales > WRIO01 > WRLO01. The sequence continues at coordinate 36,124 of WRLO01000002.1, read as the reverse complement.
TCATGTCCAAGAAAGACTTCAATCAAGTAGCCATCTCTAAAAATGCCATCTACTGCTAATAATATGAGAAAAAACAAAATAACTATTTTTAACATACTTCTTTATCGTCAAAAATCACCTTTTATCAAGAATTATTTTTGCTATTCTATTTCCATAAGAGACATAGATAGCGTTACTGATTTGATCATATTCTGATAAAAAATAAATATAATCCTCTAAATCCAATGTAAAAAGATTTTCCCCTGTTATACTACAAAAAATTCTTAATTCATTATTTATAGGGAAGATGATTATGCTGGTGATAATTCTTTTATCCTCATTGTGTGTTATTAAAATAGGTTTTATAGAAAAAGAATGTTCGCTTATATACCTCTCATGTATGCTCTGAGACCAATTCAAATCGCCTGTATTACGATTTAAGGCATACGCGCTTCCATTACTATCTATTACTAAAATATTATTTCCATCTATCAAAGAAAAGCTCTCTATATCGAAGTCAAGCTGTTTTACCCAAACAGAATTTAAATCATTTTTGTTATAAACAGCTAATTTATCAAAGCTAACAAGATATAGATTTCTCAAATCAAAGAAAGGAGGATGAGTAAGATCGAAAGTAAGCTCTGTAGTCCATTCTTTTTGTAATTGAATATTAGTGAAATCTCGTCTAAGCCTTTCAAATTCAAGTTGCAATCTCAAAGGAAATCTCTCTAACTCTATATTTCGTATTCTTTGATTGATGATATAGCGGCTTCGATCAAGCTGAATTTCTATTTCATTGTCTCGAAAAAAAACATAATAAGCTGACAATAATATAGCTACTATTATGAATACCGCAGGGATATAATGCTTTTTTTTCATATCTTTAGTTAAACCATTTTACAAAACTTCTATAAAAAACTCTAAAAAGAGTTTTAAAATCAAGCAACATATTTGTATAAGAAGCGTTAGCTAGTGGGCAATAACACTGCTTATCTTTTATATATTTTCTTTCTTTTTTAAATTTTATGTTTCTTAATATTTTTTTGAGATTGTATTTGTTTTTTCTTAAATTTCCGAGAGATTTCGCCTTTATGCAGCATGCCCAGACATCACCATCTGGAGCTATTTGGCATGATACCACACCGGAATAACATGGAATAATTTGCGTTTTAAACCTCAGAATAGCTTTTGCGAGTTTATAATATTCTATTCTAAAGGCTTGCGTTATTCTATTCATTCTTTTTTCTATATCTGTATGTTTTATTCGATGTGTCAAGTAGTCTACTGCTGCCTTATAATTTAAAAGTTCAGGGGTTATATCTACTCCGACAGTCATAAGCTCATGCCTTTCTTCGGCTATTTCCGTTATATATTGTTCTGGTTTTAATTCCATGAGTGTATTTGATATCATAGCAAAATTGTCAATATTATATTTAGAGATAACAGTATGTATGCCTACAGAAAGATTTTTAAAAGAAATGTTGTTAGCTGCATCTTCATTTATTTTATTAGAATTTTTATCCTTTATTGATGCTTGATAAACAAAATTGTTTCCTTTAGATTTATATTTGAGAGAGCTTTTTATATTTCCAGTTTGTTGTTTTTTTCTATCAATATTTTTTGAACGATCGATTCTTGAATATAAAGGCTTATCGGTATTGTTATTAGTCGCTTTACACATTTTTTTTAGTTTATCAAAAGTTAGAATTACCTTTTGATAATTACCTGGGACATTTCGAATTTGGTCATGTTGATCTCCTATCCCATCTATTGATAAATTCACAATTATTTGTGCTTTTTTGCAGTGTTGGCAAATATCTTGAATGCTTTTGATAATTGTATTAGTAAGAATCCCATTGGTGGGAATATTAATAATTCTTGGTTTACAAATGTCATAAAAAGATTTCACAATTTCTGTAAAATCTTTTCTCAGAAATGGTTCTCCTCCGCTAAAGGTTATCCAATATGGACTTTTTCCTAAATGATAAAAAACCTTTTTATACTCATCAAGACTCATATCTGTCGACTTTCTTTTACAGACAAAGCAAGTTGAACATTTAGAATTGCAATCCCAGGTCAATGATATTGTATAACTCATAGGCATTATTCTGGGAAAACCAAAATAATAATATGCTTTATACAACAACAATCTTGAAAGAACTTGTAGCATAATTATCTATCTATCATTTCCCATATATATGGGTTTGTTTTTTTTATATAATAATCGAAATAACCCAACAATCTACAATACATCTCAAGTTTTGCTGTTCCAGTTATATAAATTATATCCTTGGGGTTAGTTAGGCATTCAAATATATATAATCCAAATAATAAGGAGAGTTGATTTGAGGTCACATTATAGTTCTCTTTGTGTTTTAACCACAAATGCCCTGTAGCTATTCTTCTTCTTTGTTTTATAAAGTCACAAATCGTTTCTGGACCTTTGTTATAAATGATAGCGTCAGAAATATAAAGACATTTTAAACCTGCTTTATCGATAAGAGCTTCTATGCTTGCTTCATCTACAGCTGAGTCTTCTGGAATTGAAGTGAAAACTTTTTTAAAGGCTATCATTTCACCAAGTTTAGGTTTAAATTTGGCCATTCTATGATGGAGTTTCCATAAAAGATTAACTGCAAAATCTACAAAATTATCGTTTGTTTGTAATGGAATAGGTCTACCTCCGGTCATTCCAATATTTGTTTTTCTAAGAGGTTTTACGAGCTTTTCAACAGTATTTTTTGATGGTATTGTATCAGCAGATTCTATCAATAAAATATGGTTCTTGGCTTTTTCTAAAAAAAGATTGATTGCAGAAGCCTTGCCTTCTCGCTTTTCTTGAATATACAACTTGATTTTGTTGAATTTTTCTTGATATTCTCTAACGATTAAGTCAGTTTTATCAGTGCTCCCAGAGGAAATAACGATTATCTCATCTATCTCAACTTCATGTAATTCTTGTTTGAGTAAGGCTCTTAATATTTGAGATATATTTTTTTCTTCATTGTAGGCTATCACTCCGATTGAACATTTGACAATCGGTAGTTCCGTTTTCTTTTCGTTACAAACTGAGAAACTATGATTTAAATCACTGTTTACATTTTCTTTTAAAGATTTTTTTTTAGTCATTTCTAATTGTTACTGAAATATTTGTTTCAGCATTCCTTATTTTATCTAATATTGCATTTATCAAGGCAGGAGCTTTTTCAGCACAAAACAATTTTGCCAATTCGATTGCCTCATTTATCATAACTATCGATGGTGTATCTTCTAAAATCATCTCAAATACTGCCATCCTGATGATAATCACATCTAAAACTCCTAATTTTTCTATTTTAATATTTCCCAAATTTCTTTTGATGATTTCATCTATATCTTCAATTTTAGGAATAATATTTTTTATCATAGCCTCAGCAAGTTCATATACTTTATTCTCAGGTTGTATCTTATTTTCAGAGGCAATATTTAATAAAATCTCTTGATATTTATCCAAATAACTAAGATATTGTAAATATTGGTCTTTTTCTGAATATGTCAATGCATAAAATGTTTGAATAACTAATTCTCGTGATTTTCTTCTGATACCCATTTAAATCAACTTATTCCGTTTTCTCTTTTATAACTTTATCTAATATTTTTATTAAGGCATAAAATATCAGCATAAAAGCAAATATTCCGATCATTCCTTTTAACATCACCGAAATTGTCTCTAAAAAAACAGCTATTGATTCAGGTGAAAAAGGTGTATTTAAATTGTTCATTATTTCTCCTCTGAGATTTCTTTACACTTAGGAACAAAGGGCAAGTATCAAGCCACCTGCTATCACAGAACCTATTTGACCTGCAACATTTGCACTAGTTGCAGGCATTAATAGGAAATTCTGTTTATCTTCTTTTTGTCCCATCTTTTGTATAACTCTCGCAGACATAGGAAAAGCTGAAATTCCTGCCGCGCCTATCATTGGGTTGACCTTTTTCTTTAAAAATAGATTTAATATTTTTGCAAATAAAACGCCTCCAGCAGTATTAGCTATAAAAGCTATCAAACCAAGCCCAAGTATATATAATGTCTGTAAATTTAAAAATTTTTCTGCTGTCATTGTGGAAGCTATCGTTATCCCAAGCAAGATTGTCACAAGGCTTGATAACTCGTTTTGAGCTGATTTTGCTAGTTTATCTAAAACTCCACATTCTCTTAGCAAATTTCCAAACATTAAAAAGCCCACTAAAGCTACTGAGGTAGGAGCTACTATCCCTGCAATTATTGTGATTATGATAGGGAAAAGTATTTTTACAGTTTTAGGAACTTGAGCATTAAATGAGTCCATGCGTATTCTTCTTTCGTTTTGAGTTGTCAATAAACGAATAACAGGTGGTTGTATAATAGGCACTAAAGCCATATATGAATATGCAGCAACGGTGATAGGCCCTAAAAGCTCTGGGGCAAATCTCCCTGCAACAAATATCGATGTAGGACCATCTGCGGCTCCGATGATGCCAATTGCTGCTGATTCTAAAAAACTAAAACCTAACAAAGATGCCATCATCATCGCAAAAAATATCCCAAACTGAGCTGCTGCTCCAAACATCAACATAAAAGGGTTTCGTAGCAATACAGAAAAATCTATCATTGCACCTATAGCAATGAAAATCAAAATTGGAAACAGTTCGGTCATTATTCCCGCATTAAACAACAATGTTAAAGGACCATGTTCCCCAATCGCACTAGAAAATGGAATATTTGCCAAAATAGTCCCAAATCCTATTGGTAAAAGCAAGGCAGGCTCGTAATCTTTCTTTATCGCTAAATAAATCAAGATACCACCTACAATCATCATTAAAATCATTTTAGGATTAGCTATCAATGAAGTTAACCCTATCAATAAATCCCCCATGTCACCACCAAAATGCATTTTTTGACAATTTATTTAAAATGAGATATTTTGTAAAGGATTTTTTTTCTTTGTAATTTTAGAGTTTGTGTCATAAAATACTATTATGTTATGTTTTCATAATCCTCATAGCATTCAACACAGCAATCAAAGCTACCCCAACATCTGCAAAGACTGCTTCCCAGATACTTGCATGATCGCTAATACCAAGTATTAAAAAAAGAATTTTCACACTCAGGGCAAAGGTTACATTTTGAATGATAATATTCCTTGTTTTTTTAGAAATTCTGAGTAAATCAGGAATTTTGTTCAAAGAATCGTTCATAATCACCACATCTGCTGTTTCTATAGCCGCATCAGAACCAAGACTCCCCATAGAAATGCCCACATCGGCTAATGCTATGACTGGAGCATCATTTATCCCGTCACCAACATATACCAATTTTTCTTTCTTATTTTTTGTCTCTATGATTTGTTCAAGCTTTTCAACTTTATCTTCCGGTAATAGTTCAGAATAGAAACTATCTAAAGATAGCTTTTTTGATAAATCTTCAGCTATCATCAAATTATCTCCTGTGAGCATCTGTATTGAATGTATACCCATATCGCGAAGCCTTTTTATTGCTATAGTAGAATCTTCTTTTAACTCATCACTAATAACAATATGACCAGCAAAAACGCCATCAATGGCTGTATAAACAATAGTGCCTATATCTTCTGAAATGACAAAATCTATGTTGTTCTCTGACATGAGCTTGGCATTTCCTACTAAAACTTTTTTTTCTCTGATATTGACTGAAATGCCTTTCCCGGCAAGTTCTTGATAATCCTTTATCACAGAATAATCTATTGGTTCATTTTTTTTGTCTATTATATCTGAATATGCTTTTAAAATAGATAAAGCTATAGGGTGGTTTGAATGTGCTTCAGCTTCAGCAGTGATTTGCAGTAAATCGTTATCAGTAAAAGGTAGAGAAGATGTATTTGATTTTCCTGATAAATAATTTTTGATTTTTGTTACTTGGAAAACACCTTTTGTTAAAGTCCCTGTTTTGTCAAAAACGATAGTTCGAACACGATTCAAGCTATCAATAAATGATGAACCTTTTATAAGTATACCCTTCCTTGAAGCAGCTCCAATACCTCCAAAATAAGTCAATGGGATACTCACTACCAAGGCACACGGGCAGGAAATCACAAGAATAACAAGAGCTCTGTAAATCCAGTCTGAAAAGAGTTGATCATTCATCAACAATGGTGGCAAAAGTGCTGTTAACAACGCGATTCCTACAATCACTGGGGTATAATATCTGGCAAAAGTAGTAAAAAACATCTCTGTTTTAGCTTTTTTGTGAGTAGCATTTTCTACCATTTCAAGGATCTTTGCTATAGAAGACTCGGCAAAATGTTTTGTGACCTTTATTCTCAAAAGTCCAGTTAGATTTATCATACCCGCTAGAACAGAGTCTTTTTCGTTGGCAATTTTGGGGATAGATTCACCAGTTAAAGCCGATGTATCAAGCTGTGAGCTACCACTAATGATTTCGCCATCTAAAGGTATCTTTTCACCCGGTTTAACTATAATCTCGCTATCTATATCAACTTCTTCAGGTGAAACTTGGAAGATTTGTGCATTGTGAACTACATTTGCATAATCTGGTCTGATTTCAAGAAGAGCCTTGATACTTCTCCGAGACCTAAAGATAGACAATTCTTGTAAATAACTACCCACTTTAAAGAAGATCATCACACCAGCAGCTTCTGGTAGTTCTCCGATAGCAAAAGCTCCCAGTGTAGCGATGGTCATCAAAAAATTTTCATCAAAAAAACCGCCATGTCTGATATTTTTAAATGCCTTGAGCAAAACTCTCCAACCAGCAACCAGATATATAGACACAAATACTATCCAAGAACCTATCATAAAGGGTGTTTCTTGCAGTTTTTTATTGAAAATCAAAGCCAAAATGTAGACTATCACGCAGATCACGGTTATCCAAAGCTCAATATGAGGATTAAAATCAGTTTTGTTTTTTTCGTTAGCTATCTTTACATTTTGGAAACTTTCTTTTTCCAATACTTCGATATCTGGTTCTTTTTTCTTCATTTCTTCTACAACTTTATCTATAAAGTCTGTATCTATAAACATGCTCGCAGAACTAAAATCGATGGATATTGATCTCACATATTCAAGCTTTTTTAGACTGGCTTCGATATTTGCTGCACAGTTTGCACAATCTAAATTCTTTAAATAATACTTTTTCATCTGTACCTCCCCGGTATGATTGAATTATTTTCAGGACTTAAAATCAAGTCTAACAATTGTCTTATATGCTCATCATAGATAGAATAATAAACATTTTTTCCATCACGACGATATTTAACAATATTTACTTGTTTTAAAATTTTCAATTGCTGAGATATAGCTGGCTGGTTCATGCCCATTACAGCTGATAAATCACAAACGCATAGTTCATTCTTGAATAAAATCTGAATGATTTTAATCCTTGTTGGGTCGCCTAAAACCTTAAAAAAATCAGCTGTTAATCTGATATACTCATCATCAAGCAGATCTTCTTTTGCCTTTTGGACAATCTCTTCATGAATTTGAATAGGGTTACATAATTCAATATCATTTATTGACATAATCACTCCTTTAACTATATTATACAAAGCATAAATAAATATTTTTACACATTAATCATATACATATATGCTGATATGTGCAATTATTTATATGTATTTGATTTTGTCAAGGATTTTGTTCAGATCATTTTATTACCCCAATTTGCAAGGGAGGTAGGAGAAATATCTATATGTTTTCTGTCTTTGAATGGTCTCTGCTTGCTATTTTCAAGAAGCAATCTATTCAACTTAATTTTTATCTAATACAAGCAACAAAACAACCGCAGTAGCACTATTGCCTCCCTCCAAGCAAAACTAATTCACCTAATTTTCTAAAACTTTTCTAGATGAATTAGGTTAACTACGTTTATGGGTATAGTTATCATTTTCTACTGAGGTTGTTTTGTTGTCTAGATTTAGATGGAAATGATGATAATTCGATAGAACTAATAGCTTTCAGACTGCGGTCATTTAAAAGTCTGATTATTTATTTATGGTAAACTACTTTTCTGAAAGTGATGCCAAAGTTTAAGATTCTTCACTCCGTTCAGAATGACAAGGTTGTGCTAGAATGACACGCTTAACGCGGGTTGTAACTCCCTGTCACCTTGAACGAAGTGAAAAGCCTTAAGATTTCTCACTGCGTTCGAATGACAGGGTTTGAGTTCAGAATGACAAGCTTGCGATCAGAGTGTCAAATACTATCCATACAGCTAACGAGCCCATTGGGTAGCAAAGGCTCTGTGTTAAAGAGGAGCTATATATCGAGTTATTCAATCACCTATATGTTTTCTATATTCATCAGCTACAAGCATTTTTTCGATTTCGTTTTTATCTGTGTATCGAACCTTTACAAGCCACCCGTCAACATAAGGTGACTTGTTTATTAAGTCTGGATTATCAAACAAATCGTTATTAATTTTTTCTACTTCTCCAGATATTGGAGAATAGATATCTTCAACTGTTTTCACTGCTTCTAATGAGCCGAGTGGGTCTCCAGCATTTAAATTGTCACCTACATTGGGTAATTCCACATGAACTATCTCTCCCAATTCTTTTTGAGCATAAAAAGTAATACCGATAAAAGCAAATTCTCCATCAAGCTTTACCCATTCATGGTTTTCGGTGTATCGATAATCATCAAATACTTCCATTTTTCCTCCAAAATGTATATTTTTTCTGCATTTTTTTTTCAAGCCCTTTTTTGTCAAATAATTTTCATTTTTTCAATTCTATACTATATTCAAACCTTAAAATGTGTCTTACATATATAAGGTATAATATCTGGATGTATCTTATTTCTTAACTCTTTAACTTTTATCGAAGCACCTTTCATCAAGGGAATTTGATATTGAGTTGAAAGTTCATCCAATCTTTTGATATATAAATACCTTGCTATGATAGAAGCAGTTGCTACTACTATATCATTTTCTGCTCTGGTCACTATTTTCAAATCAACAGGACATACTTTTTCTACATAATATTTTATCAGCTTTTCATTGGCAAATTTATCTATGATAACTTGTGAAAAATCATGTCTTTGGTGAAGGTTTCCGATGACCTTTGAGTGCATCCAAGCGAGCATTTCATTCAAACCCGGTTTGTTCACGGAAAACTTTGGATACAATTCATTGTATTTAGAAGGCATCAAGATAAAATACTCGTATTGTCCATGAAAATCCAATAATATCTTTTCTGCAAGCAAAACTATCCTTTCATCAGAGAGTAATTTTGAATCTTTGACACCGAATCTGTATAGTTTCTCAATGTCATCTTTTTCAGAGGTAAAAGCCACTACTACCAGAGGTCCAAAATAGTCTCCTTTACCAGATTCATCACTACCAGCATATTTACAATTCAAATCAAATCTTTGCTGATCATTTTTCGATGAATTTTTATTTTCACCATCTATCAATGCTTGTATTAAGTATTCTTTTTTATTCTCTGGCAATATCTTATTTATTACAAATTTATATTCATTTTTTTTATTGTAATAAAGAGATATTTTTGCAATTGTACCTGAAGTTTTTTGAGGTTGTTCTCTATCTATATGGGTAAATTCTAATACTTCACCATAATTTATTATCTTGCTTTCCTTTAAAACAAAACCTAATTTTGCGAGTTTTGATAAAATTTCTGCTTTATACTCGAGAAAACTATTCATCTTCTACTGAATTGTTCTCCTCTGAATCAACATAAGCTTCATTTGTGACTTCTTCAGCCTCCTCAGAGTTTTTCAATAACACATTCGTACTCCCAAAGACTGTATTGATTTCTATAGGAATTTTGAAATCTCTATCTTTTTCTCCGATTATGAAGTCACAACTTCCGAGCCAAGATTCTCTTTGAAAGGGCAATTTTGTCTCTCCAAAGGCTGTATTGGCTCTTATTTTATATGTCTTATCGCGAGATAAATAAACTGTTGATGACCCAAAGACTGTGTTTATCTCTATAGTTTCGGATTTGTCATAATCAGAAAGGTCTATGACATTGTTGCCAAATACAAAATTATACTCTTTCCCTTCTTTTGTATTTACAACCTTTGAACTCGTGAAGATGTTCGTATTTACTTCAACTCGTTTCTGTTTTGTAGTTCGAGTAAGTAAATAAACACCTCCATAAATCAACAAAAATGCTATTATCAGCCTTCCAAATGGAATTTTTATTGGAAATAGCTTCTCAATAATTAGGACAAGTCCCCAACATATCAGGAACCCACCCCAAAAAAATCTTGTTAAAAAGAAACCCATAAATTTCTCCTTTATTAAATATTTTGAGTAAACAAAACTCAACCTCAAATGTCAAAAATAAATTTTTAGACAAAATGTCAAGGAGTTTATATATTAACTCATTTCAATCCCTTTAATATCTCCTCACTTACAATAAAAGGCACAGTTATTTGTCCCTCATTTTTATGTTTTTCATTCCATTCGATTGTTCTATTAATCGCATTTTCATTTCTTGCCCAGCATCTTCGAGCTACTCCACCCATAACATCCCAAGACAATGCAGATTTGACAACTTCGTCCATATATTCAGAGCCATCGAGAACTATACCATTTCCCCCATTTATAGAACGACCGATACCAACACCACCCCCATTTGAGAGGACAACCATAGTCATACCTCTTGCGATATTACCAGCAAAGCATTGAGTAGCCATATCAGCCATGACATTGCTCCCGTCATAAATGTTTGCTGTCTCACGGAAAGGAGAGTCTGTCCCAGAAACATCATGGTGGTCTCTACCAAGCATGACTGGTCCTATTTCACCATTTCTGACCATTTCATTGAATTTCAAAGCTATACTAATCCTACCCTCTTCATCAGCATAAAGAATGCGAGCCTTTGTGCCTACTACGAGCTGGTTCTTTTCAGCATCAGCTATCCACTGGTAATTGTCCCTATCTATAGGACATCTATCAGGGTCAATACAATTTATAGCAGCTTGGTCGGTCTTTTTTAAATCCTCATCTTTTCTCGATAAACATATCCACCTAAATGGACCATAACCATTGTCAAAACAAATAGGTCCCATGATATCCTCTACATAAGAAGGATAAATAAAACCGTTGTTGGTGTCCTTTCCGTTTTTGGCTATTGACTTTTCACCTGCCTCAAAGATAGATGCCATGAAATTGTTGCCGTAGTCCCAGAAAAAAGCTCCCTTCCCTACATTCATAGGGGAAGTTTTTCCCCCCACATTTATGGGGGGGGTAGGGTGGGGAAGTTCCGTCAATCTCTTTATCACCTTGTAATGTCTCAAAAGTGACTCATCCACGACTTTCTTAAATCTCTCAGGGTCTTTTTCCAGCATTTCTCTACTTTCCTCAAAACTCAATCCAGCAGGAGTATATCCACCCTCATAAACGACATGGCAGGAAGTCTGGTCAGAAAGCAAATCTATCTTTATCTGATGTTCATCAAAATATTCGAGCAAATCAACTATATTTCCCTGATAGGCTATGGAAATAGGCTTTTTACTTGACCTATATTCCTCTGTCCACCTTGCTATCTGATCCAAATCCTTTGAAACTAGTGATACCCAGCCTTGAGAATGACGCGTCTCTATCCTAGAAGGGTCTACCTCTGCGATGATACCTATACCACCTGCTATTTCGCAGGCTTTGGGCTGTGCACCAGACATACCACCGAGACCAGAGGATACAAAAACTACACCTTTTAAATCACTATCAGCTGGGATACCGAGATATTGTCGACCTGCGTTTAAAAGGGTGATATAAGTTCCATGCACTATCCCTTGAGGACCTATATACATCCAGCCACCAGCAGTCATCTGACCATAATTTGCTACTCCGAGAGCAGTGAGCCTTTTAAAATCATCTGGATTATCCCATTTACCTATCACCAGACCATTTGTAGAAATCACCCTCGGTGCCTCAGGTCTTGAAGGAAACAAACCCAAAGGATGACCAGACTCCATTACCAGTGTCTGATTTTCTGTCATTACTTCGAGATATTTCATGATGAGCTGATACTGCATCCAGTTTTGGCAGACCTGGCCTGTTTCACCATAAGTAACAAGTTCATAAGGATACAGAGCTATCTCAAAGTCAAGATTGTTATCTATCATCACTTGTATTGCTCTTGCCTTCACTATCCCTTTGTATTCATTGATAGGTTTGCCATAAATCGTTCCCTCTGGTCGATATCTATAACCATATATCCTGCCCATTGTGTTTAGTTCGTCCAAAAACTCTGGAGCAAGCTCTTTGTGTAAATGCTCTGGGATGTATCTCAGAGCGTTTTTCAAAGCTAAAATAGTCTCTTCTTTGCTCAGGACATTGCCTCTGCTTGGTGCCCTGCGAATATTGGGTAAAAATCCTTTCTTTTCTGGTAATGTGTCCGACAGCCGGACTTGCATCACGCTTTTTATAGTCTCGTTGGTCATGGTGCCTCCTTGGGTGGGTGTTATTTATGATGTATTTCTATTAGTAAAAACAACAAAATTGCTTTCCTGATACAAATAATTTATCGTTACTCATGTAATTTTTTTTTGTTTCTCTATAGTTGCCTCTGCTGTTAAAACATTTCTCTTGAACCTTTGGGTCATATAGTCATTAATGGAAATAAATTCATTACAATCATAGTTTGTATCTATGTCGGACATCATTTCGATATCAATGCCATCTGGGTCTATTTCTTCAATATTTTCCCAATCGCATTTTTTATATGACAAGATAAAATTACTATTTATCCAGTCTAAAAGCAATAAAGCATCTTCTATCATATTATTATCATACAAATTTTTCAAAGGATTAAACATTTTCACTCCTTATCAAAAACTCAGTACTATTTTTGACACTTCCTTTTCCACCTCTTGAATTATTATAGACATTTTCATGCACAACGACCTTTTTTCTGAATTGAGCTATAAGTTTTGTAAACTCTTTTATGGTAGGGACAGAGCGACAATTGTAGCTAAACAGCAGTATGGGGATATTTTTTGACAAATCTAAAAGCTGTTTCAGAGACTCTTTTATATCTGATTTTTTATCAAATCCACTAAATTTGAGTGGATAATATTTGTTGTTTTTATTGATGAATTTTTTATCCTCCCAATATTCTGTGTAGGTCTCAAGAAGGTGATAAAAACTTTGGTAGTCAGAATGAGAACCACAATAGGGAGGGTCAAAATATGCAAGGTCGACATTTATCTTAGGTAATATTTCCAATACATTACCACAATAGCTTTTATTTTCTTTTTTGTTATCAAAAACAGCTTCGTTGTATTCTTTGACAAGATTGAGAAAGACCTCGCTAGCTCTCCTGGCTATGTTGGGATTTCTCTTTACTCGTTCAGGATCAGAAGCATAATTTAATGCCTGTAGATGAGCAAAATGTCCCATAGTAGTTTTTCGAGTCAAAGCTCTATTCAAGATGGTGAGAGCAAGTGCTTTTTTATAGTTGTTTGATAAAATATCTACATTTGCTCTGAAATTATCTAGAAATATACAGTCAATTTGGGTAAAAAACACATCATTATAGAGCCTTTCCATCATATTTTTTCTATTATTATTATCAATAAATAATATCTTTATATCTGACATAGTCAAAGTTTCTGTTTTATTTTCTATCAGAGCAAGACCTATTTGGTGACTATAATTCATAAAATCGTTTGTTATGACTTTGAAACCTTTCTTTTTTGAATGAAAACTAAAACTCTGCGAACCTGCAAAGCCATCAAATACGGATTGAATATCATATGGAACATACTGAAAAATCCAATTTATAAGCTTATATTTACTTCCAAGATATTGAGGTTCTGGCATTTTTACTGTAAACTCTTCAAATATTTCAGTACTTGTGTATTTTACCTGAAAAATTTTTGACAATTTTTCAAAACTTTCATCAATATATAAAGCATTATCAAGTTTCATTGCTCTTATTTTAATGCCTCAATTGTGTTTATATGCCTTAAATTTACTATCAAAAGCAATGATGTAAAATGTGCCAAATGAACTTCGATAACCTATCATGGAAGCTTTGTCTTTAAATCTAAATGATATTATATTACTTTCTGTTGGAATATTTTTTGGGAGTTGTAATTTTAATGAGGTTCTGTTTATTTTTTCGTATCCCAAGCCATGTCTTGGTAGTATTCTTAATTCTGCCCATGTTCTTTGGCTCAGATTATATAAAGTGTTAGCAAAAGCCAGTTTATGATTATTATCTAAACTTTGCCAGCCAAATATATCGCTGTCCATAAGTTTCTTAAAAGAAAATCTTGGAGGATTATCATCAGGGTTATATTTTTCATTAGATATCATCAATCTATTTGAAACTTCCATTCGTTTCTTGATTTTATTGGTCATAATTACGCTAATATAATCAATGTTTTAAAATAGGTCTCCATACTTTCTTGTGATATAACGCTACCACCATTTTTATAGGCTGCTAACCATGGACTATCTTCATGAGTGAGATTACGAAGTTTCCAAGCCGAGAATTGACCATAACACCTATAAACCTCATCCAATATTTCTCTTGTTTTTTTTGTAAAACAGCTCAAAGCGTCAACATCATAAGGTATTGGTATTCCAGCCGATTTGTGTTTTCTGTATTTTTTCCATAAATCAAAACAAACAGGACCATGCTCCCAAGCTGATATCTCTTCAAGAAACAATGCTTTACCCTCAAAGGCTAAATGAAAACCTTGGGCATAATAAACAAGTTTCTGTAGTTTTAAGTTTGACATCAGATCGCCAGCTTCTTTATCCTGTCGCTTCAAAAAATAATTTGCTACTTCAAAACAAGTATTCATAATCATCTCCTTTAATTTTAGTATCTAACCACAATTTTTAACTACCTCATTTTGTCAATTACTTTTTTTATCCTACTTTCTAAAATAAAACTATCCTTTTTGATTTTGTTTCTTATTTCCAAAGTATTGGTCAAACCTTTCCACAGCAATCTGGATATATTCCTCAGAAATCTCCGAGCATATCCAGTCTCTATTTAGCATTTTTAATCTTGTTAAGAAATTGAAGTTAGCAAAGAAATAAGTTTTTTGTCAAAGGTAAACACCTCAAACCCATACAAAGCACGGAAACTATACAAAATACAATCGACAAAATCAATGTTTACTGCGGCATATTTTTCTAAAGCTAAAGTTAAAACTTTTGATGATTCTGTTTCTACATTTGGTTCTGATAGAAATATATTGATTCCTTCAACAATTTCATTCCTTGGCAATAAGTAAACTTTGTTAAGAACATAAATAACTTCAGCCAAGACTTCATATCTTACGAAAACTTTAAACTCATCCAGCAAATCTCGCACTTTACCTGCCATTTCGTTATTATCATTTAATATATACCGCAAAATTGCGTTTGCATCAATGTTTACCATGTTTTTCTTTCACCGCCATTCCCCATGCTTCTTTCTCTAAAGGGATTAAATCTGGGTTTGCGTATTTATTTAAGATTCCCATGGCATTAGTTATTGTTGTTTCTTTAGTTGTGGTATTTTCCTTTGAAATGTATAACAATCGTAATCCCTTTAAGATTTCGATAATAGGCAATACCTTGTCGTCAGGTATATCCTGAAGCAATTCAATTGCTTGTGATTTAATATTTGTCATATCTTTATTTTCTCCATCTTTTATGAAATTTTTTATCCTACTTTCTAAATAAAACTATCTTTTTTGATTTTGTTTCTTATTTCCAAAGTATTGGTCAAGCCTTTCCACAGCAATTTCGACATATTCTTTAGAAACCTCCGACCCTATCCATTCTCTATTAAGCATTTGGGCAACTTTTGCTGTGGTGCCACTACCCATAAAGGGGTCATAAACAAGCTCATTTTCACTTGTCCAGGTGATTATTTGGTCTGCAACTAATTTTTCGGGAAATATGGCAGGATGCCCAAAAGCGATTTTATCTTTGGTAGAGATTCCACCCCCTACAGAATAAAAAAACACATTTCCCACCTTTTTTTCCTTTGTCCTTTCTACTTTTTCGTAATCTAAAGACCCTTCAACACCTCTGTTTTTCATATTTGCCAGTCCGTGATATTTGGTAGGTTCTTTTATTGGATTAAAAGTTTTTGGATTTTCTTTTGAAAAAGCAAACATATATTCAAAATGCTGGTGGTAGCGGTTTCCCGTTTGTGGCATAGGATTATTTTTATAATAAATCATTGTATCGTGAAGGCGAAATCCTATATCTTTAAAATATAATGCCTGTTTAAAGGAAGTCCCTGTTTCACTACCATTTATGGTCGCATCAGCAACTATCCAAATTATGACTCCTCCTTTTTTTATTACTCTATACAATTCTTTTGTAATCCTTTCAAATTCAAATTTATACCCATTGTAATTGCGTATATCGTCATAAGGAGGTGAAGTAATCACGAAATCGATAAAATTACTCGGCATCCTCTGCATTGTTTCAATGCAGTTTTCATGGTAGATTTGATTTTTATTCACTTTTATACCTTATGTTTAGCTATATACCCAAGTAACATCATGCAAAAGATTTGTTTTAAATTTTTCATTTAAGGATTCTAAAACTCCTTTATACCAGACATAATCAATTTTAGTAGCATTTGTAATCTTTATCAAGCTGTCATTTATTTCTTCAATATAGCTCAAAATATCGTCTGTGCTGTGTTCATTAGCATCGTCATAATCATAAAGCAAATCGAGGTCACTATTAGCTTGCTGCTCACCTCTCGCATAAGAACCGAAAATGCCTACCCTTTTTATTGAAGGATATTTGGAAGCAAGGGATATTATATCTAATATATTTTTATCAGTTTGGGGTTTCATAACTCTACCCCTAAAAACTCTTTAAAATATCTATTTACCCTTGTATGAGCTTGTTTCAATCTCTCGCTTTCTGGTATTGGGAATTTACCTCTGAAAATATCTGGGTGTTTAGCAATGCTCATCGTTAAAAAATCCTCTTTAGTTTCTTCAAATGTGAATCTATCAAAAGGGACATCCAGATTGCCCATAAAATAGGGAAGGTTTGGTATGATATCTTTGAACACATCAATATAACAATAATACATCAGTTTTTCAGGTGGTATATGGATAGTATTATCAGAATCTTCTGTGATAAAGGTTCGTGACCTTTTCAAAGCATTTATATCTCTCATGGTAAAAAACTTAAAATTGCTTTTTTTAAGATAATGTGACGGGTATTTGGGAATATATTTACAGACATAATCAAAGTCCAAAAGAGAGAATTGAAACCCTTCAAGTGTTTTAAACCGCCAATGTAGTATCTGCTCATACCTTGTTCCATACAGATTTTTCTCATAAATTGCAGCTACGACAGGAAATCCTGTTGCCTTTGATGTTTCCGAAAACTCTTGGCTATTAAACACAACAGCATCAAGCAACTTGTATCTACACATCAAAGGTTTCAAGATTAGGAAATTTGCCTTTTTGATGAGATATGAAAGTGGATGGAGAACCGCTATATACTCTGGGTTAAGTTTTGTGAAAGCAAGCAAAGATGAAAGCCCTAAATCCCTAGTCCGAAGCTCTGTATCTATCTCATATATCTCAGATTTGATTTTATTTTTTACCTTTGATGTAACATCATTGTATGGCGGATTCCCAACTATGACAAGTTTTTCATTTTCATTTATCTCATATTTTGCACGGGAGGGCTTTGATAGTAAATTATGTGCCAGAAATTGTATATTGGGAAATTTTTGACTCGCAGTAGATAAAGCTGCACGGTCAATATCAGCTCCTACAAAGCGAACGCTCTTTATCGGAAAACTTTCTGTAAAAAAAGCACCATAACCGCATGCTGGCTCTAGTACCACATCTACAAACTGATTCTTTAAATTTTTTGAAAATGTATCATAGACTAGTTTCACAAGGTGGGACGGAGTATAAAAACTACCCAAATTTGTCTTTTGATTGTATGATAAATGATTTACATCTGCTCTCAAATATAGTCTCCTTTTGTTTTGCTTGGTATTGTTGCAAAACAATTAATAAAACTAATTATCTAATCATCAGGAAAGATATTGATAAAATTCACTTCAATCTTATACAGTTTGGCTAACTGGACATATTGCCTTATCATCGGTGAATTTACAACCTTATTATAACCTGATTTTGCTATACTGCTTGAGCCACCTTTTGTGTTGTAACTGTGATTTTTCATACAAAGATATAACTTTTTTATTCGCGAGTCTAGTAAAGCTTTTAATAAATCTTTAAAAAATTCAGCAAAAGCGTCTGAAAGACTTATTTCAAAGGCAGTTCCTGTGAATAAATCTAATATATCAAAAGCCATCAATTTTGAGGAATCAAAGTTGAAATCTATGTTTTCTTCATTGTCTTTAAACCTTAATTCCATATTCTCCGCTACTTTGGCTTCTGTTTTTATCCTCCTCTCTCCGAATTGAACTTTAAGGTGCTCTTGCAATTTCTTAATAGTTTGTTTTACTTTTGTTTCTTCTCTACAATTGACATCTAAGTTTAATTCTTTGAGCCATGAAGTTTTGTATTCAGCGTAAGATATGTTTTTAGTATTAATTTTATTTTCAAAAACATTACTGAAAAAAGAAATTATTTCATCAAGAACATCATTCTCTGGTTTCATATACACCTCTTAAAAAAATAGAACTACTGCTGAAAAACGGGTATATAATTTTTTTACTCATTTTCCTCTTCAGGCTCGTCTTCAATCTGCACTTCCTTTACAAGACCTACATGACCAAAAGGAACTATTTGGTCAAAGCCGACAAAAGATTTATGTGCAAAATCATGTAATTTATCATATAAACACATAATTACATCAAGTTGTAAATCATTATATGTGTCATCTATAAAATTCGCTCTCAGGACATAGAGGTATTTTTCGATTTCTGCGTATTGATTCAAATACTTTTTATCGACTGACTCGGTCAAACATATTAGCATTGCATTCTGATTGATAGCTACCACATCGTTTTGAAGCTTTTTTATCTCAATAAAACTCTTCTCGTTATAGTGTTTTTCTATATAAAACACTATTAATGGAACAAGTATTTTTGATTTCGTATAATGATTTTTTCCAATCATTTTGTAGTTGAAATCAAGCTCTATACCTACATTTAGATATTTTCCTGAGGTAAACAATTCAAATTTTGGTTTTGAGGTTATCTTTTTATACGGATCTCGTTCAAGTCGAAACCCTGTATGAAAATTTTTTTTCTTCACATACAATCCAAAACTGTTTTCTGTTATACCTGCTAAATCCAACAGTTTGTTTACTATATCATATAAATAATGACCTTGAAAAACATAATGGGTTTCTGTAAATCCACATTTTTTAGCCTGATTAAACTTAAATTTGGCTACTGTTAAACCCTTTGTAAAAGTTGATATGGCTGTTATCATTTCTTCAATAATTGAATCTTCTGATTCTTCTATTGCACTTTCAACCTTATTCCAATTGATCAACAATTCATTTAAATACATTTTGTTGATTGCATTTTGCTCTGTTTTTAAACAATGTAATAGCTTTTCTTTGTATAACATAAATTATACTCCTCATTTTTCTGTAAATAAAGTTCAATATTTTTTTTTTACCTTTTTTGTCAATTACATTTTATTATTAATGATAGTAGTTTTGAAAAACTAAAATGTAACATTAATGAAATTAATGAGTTAAAATTTTAAATATTATTTTAAGGAGCTTATTATGCCTCAAAAAAATGTAGCTGTTAAAGCAAATTTAGGAAAAACTTATGAAGTTGAACTACTTACACGACATTTTACTCTAAAAATTGACCAACCAAAACCTTCAGGAAATGACTCTGCACCAACACCTTTGGAATTTTTATTCTTTGCTATTGGAGCTTGTGCTTGCACCATTGGCAAAATCCTTGCAGAACAAAGAAAAATTGAGTTGAAATCTATGAAAGTTGATGTTGATGGTGACATCGATACTGACTATTTACTCGGAAAAACAAATGAAGGAAGAGCTGGTTTTTCCAATATCAGACTAAATGTGGAAATAGATGCTAATCTGAACAAAGATGAAAAAGAAGAATTCCTCAAAGAAGTCTTGAGAAGATGCCCTGTTTCTGACAATGTAGAAAATTCTAGCAATGTTTTATGGAAAATTAAGGATTAGATTTATAAAATAATAAATTATCTTATATATCTCTTTTTAACTTCATAAACAAGGGTACGAGATTTATGCAAAAATCGCTCTCTTTTTGTTATATTGTAGTGGAAGAGCTTGCCTCGGGCCGGATATTAGGCTGGAGGTAAGCTTCCACGACCCGAGTGTAGAACCATTAAATCATATATACACTATTTTCTCAGATTTTTCCAATATCTCGCAAATTGTGAGCATATTAGAAATTCGACCGACTCCTACATCATCCTTTATTTTGAAATAATCAACACAAGCTCCGCATAAAATCAAATCAATACCTTGATTACTCAGTTTTTGTAAAATATGTAGTTCAGAATATTTATTTCTGCACAATAATACACCACTATTGTAAAAAATGATTTTCTCTGGTCCTTCGTTTATTTCTGAAAGCGCATTGAAATAGCCTTTTATCAAGATTTCACCTAGTTCATCATTACCTTGACCCATTTTATCTTTATTTATGATAAGTAAATGGTTCTTTTTTATCATTTTTTCATTTCTGAGAGTAGGCATATTGGGTAACTGGTTCTCAGGTTTTGGGGCAAGCTCTTTACTTTCGTTCAAGAAATCTCTTTGATGGTTTTCTTCGATTATATTTATTGACCAATAACCTTCCTTTGAGACACATTCTATTGAATAGTTATTGTCTTTTAGAAAACTCAACAAATTGTTTTTTGAGATTTCATTGTCAGTTAGAATAAATATACCCTTATGTTCTTTTTTTTCTTTTAATGCCTTTATTAACATTACCAAAGGCATTGGACAGATATGTCCACGGGTGTCAATTGTATCCATTTTCATCCTTTTAATCTTCTATTACTCTACCATCTGTAGAAATAGTGACCACTTGCCAAGGGATTAGCTTTCCAGAGGTTTGAAATGATTTTTTCAACGCCTCTACTAACCCATTACAACAAGGAACTTCCATTCTTGTCAAAGTAATTGATTTAATTTCATTGGTTTTCAATATTTCCGAAAATTTTTCAGCATAATTCTCACTATCCAGTTTAGGACACCCTATGAGAGTTATCTTTTTTCGCATAAAATCGTTATGAAAATCTCTATAAGCATAAGCACAACAATCAGCTGTTATCAAAAGATGAGAATTATTCAAATAAGCTGCATTAACGGGAATCAATTTAATCTGACAGGGCCACTGATTTAATTGTGAACTTTGTGAAATTTTTTCTGTTGGTTTAAAACACTCCCCCCCACATCTGTTTATAGCGCAAGATTGACTTCTAGGACATCCACATTGCAATGTTTCTTTTGATGGCTCTTTTGATTTCATTTCACAAGAGGAGATTGTGGGGGATGTGTCAATGCCTTCTTCTATAAAAATAGCTCCTACAGGACATACAGGTAAACATTTTCCTAGTCCATCACAATAATCTTCATTGTATACCTCTGATTTTCCATTGGTAAGCCTGAATACACCTTCTTGGCAGGTTGATATACACAATCCACAACCAGTGCACTTTTCTTGGTCTATTTTGATCATAATTCTTGTCCTTTTTTCTCTTTAATCATTTAAGAATATTGGTTTGGTAGAAAACAATGTCTCCGTCCGATATTCGTTATTCCATTAGGTGTCCTCTCCGAAAAGTATATTTTCATAAAATCATACCTTACGCACACCGAAGGTGTCGGTTCAAGAGATATTGAGCTTGCGAAATAGCTCGCAGAATTACCTCAATAGAAAGTTCTATATCTCCTTTCGTGCCACCCTATTAAACGACCTACCCTTTCAGGGTAGGAGAGGTTTTTATAGATTTTTTTTATACCTAGCTTCACATACCTTCGGCTTATGCATAGTATGTTAATAATTAATTAAAAATCTACTTTTCGGAGTGGACTCCATCGGGGATTATGCAGAAAGAGGCATATCGTAATCCTAAACGTAATCAAGCATTAAGGAGATAAACATCGAAAAGAGATTCATTCTCTCACTGCAAATATTTCTTAAAATGAATTAAAGGTTAAAATCCTACACCTACACCGATATTAAGAGTATTCGGATGTGTTTTCCCAGCAGAACTTGCTATTGAATAATCAGCAAACACACTTACAAGTGGAAATATTGTTGCTCTTGCACCAACTGTACCTCTAAATTCATTTTGAGCTTTAAAATCAAGTTCTACTTGCAATCCTTCAACACCTGGGTATATCTGATATTCATATTTTGCCTTCAAGTTTGCCTCTTCATATCCTAAACCACCATATAAAGTAAACATCAAAATGCTCTTGCTGGCTAAAAAGCTAAAAGTCCACGAATTGAAATCCACCATCTCTGCTATACTCATTTCTTGATAAACTACTTGAGCAGCAAAATCAATTGGCACAAAATCTGGCAGGTATTGACTTAAACAATGCTTTAGACCAACTCCCCAAAGCCAAACATCACCTACTCCAGATAAATTCATTTCGGGTAAAAGTCTGAGCATTACTTCATTTCCAAAGGGTAATCCAATCGAAGCAGATAACTGAGGAACTGGCACTAATCCAAGATCAGCACCTTTAGGTAAAAAGTATTTTTCGCTTTCTGCGACTATTTCACCTTGCAAATCACCAAAGACAGTTCCTGTTAAAACACGACCATATTGGGATTCATAAATAAAAGTCTTATCTGACGATGGTACTATCACCATAGCAGTACTGACCTTAATACTTGGTGCAAATGGCTTTAACACTTTTGCCGTGTTGAATAATCCAGAATTCATACCAGCACCCATACTGTTTGCGAGCGGTTGTAAGAAACCAATTGCGTTTTTCTCGTCAAACATCCTAAGCTTGTCTTCTAAAGATTCAGCTAAAAGCATACTACTAATGCTTATCACTACTAAAACTACGATTATTTTCTTAATCATCGTTTCCTCCTATATGTATTTATTTTAATTTCCATTATCCATTCCCCACTACCACTGCACAGGTAGAATATTCCGGTTCCAGCATTCCACTTTCTGTTGCAGTGATTCCTATCTTCTGTGCCTGCAAAATCTGCAAAACCTCTATTTGTTCCCGCATATCAGGTAATGCCTCATAGCCAAAACTCAATCTTTTACCCGGAAACTCTTGTTTAAACTCTCTTTCTGGAGATTGTTCGTTTTCTTTTTCCAAACCTAAATCAACTCTCACCATCGCATGAACTCTCGCTGCAAGGGCTTCGGTCAATGCAGAACAAAATCCATGCCAATAAAAATAATCAAGGTATTCTCCATTTTCTTTCAAATCCTTTGCTTTTAGCACTGCTTCCATACCGAGAGTCACGACTTGGTATGCCAATGGATTGATCTTTGATAATTTATCGAGGTTACTAAAATCAAAACATTCTCCCACCATAATATATATATAAGCAGGTCTTAATAATTCTTTTGCCCACTTTGACATCTGTTCTTTTTTCTCGGTTAACTCAACTAGTAGTTCGCTGTCTTTTTTCAAGACCTCAGCATTTATTTGCCATGTTGTATGAAACAAAAATTTTATATTTAACCAATCTATAAAATCTTCAACCGCAAAATGTTCATTTTTCATTTAAATAATTTATCATTAACAAAGTTCAGCACCTCTTCAGCTAAATCGATAGCTTCGAACATCTCTTTTACATCTATTTCACTATCGTCCCAATATCTCATATCGGTGGAATATCCAGTTAATATCTGACAATGTGTTTCAAAGCCAGATAGTGTATTATCTATTTTTTCACATTCTTGTAAAAGCATCTTTAAATCATGTATAAATTTATATTTTATACCATTGTATATTAAATATGCTTTTAAAACTTTCTCAGCACACTGTTGACAATGAAAACAAACTCCCTCAACATAAGGGTCATCTTCAGATGCAGCCAGTTTTGCTAATCTTAAATCTTTTTTTGCTACATTGATCAAAGTAGTATGTAGTTCATGAGTTGGCATATAATTTCACTCCTGTTTCTACTACTTCGTTTTCTATTCTATTCAAGTGTTGTTTTTTTATATCAAAGTCTTCTTCATGACAAACCAATATATCTAAAGGAAATTTTTGTGGTTTTCCTAACGATTTTCTTACTTCCAAAGAATACTCCCGCCTTTTTTTTGATTTATCAGGAGTAACTATGAATATATCCAAGTCGCTATCTTCATGATAATTTCCTGTAGCATAAGACCCAAAAAGATATATTGCACTTACAGGCATTGTTGCCTTTACACATTCGACAATATGCTTGAGATATTCCTCAACATTTTCTGGTAAATTCATTTAAATCCTCATAAGTCCTGTATAAACTTTAAACCTGCAAAGGCATCCTTACCATAAACAACCTTTCCGCTATAAACTCTTTGCAGCTCTTTTTCTACAAAGTCTTGATTTAGTGCAGCACCACCGCAAATGACGGGTATAGAAATATTGTGAGATGTCAAATATAACAAGGTTTCTCGCATATATTCGGTTGATTTTATCAGTAATGCACTCATCCCTATACAACTCGGATTGTATTTCAAGATTGCTTGATAAATCTCTTCAGCACTCTGTTTCACACCTAGATCATAGACTTTAAAACCATTATTTTCAATGATAATTTGAACAAGATTTTTGCCTATGTCATGAACATCGCCTTTAACTGTAGCAAGGAGAATTGATATTTCTTCATCTTTTTTTAGGGCAGTATCATCTGTTTTTTGGGTTATATTCAAGTAGTCTACAGCTTTCTTCATAATTTCTGCTGATTTTAACACAAATGGTAACTGTATTTTTCCCGTCTCAAACAATACTCCAACCTCTTTCATCGCTGGTATCAAGATGTTATTAATTATATCTACGCGAGACAATGTTTTTATCAATTCTGATATATTTTTTTGTAGAGTCGTATTTCGTCCTTTTATTACGGATTGAAAAAGCTCCTCTTCATTTGTAATTTGTAATTTGTAATTTGTAATTTGCGATTCATCATTTGTAAATTGTAATTTGTAATTTGTAATTTGTTCTAATGGGTCCCCATTTCCCCAATCGTTATATATCAAATCCATGCATAATTTAACCTCATTTTCTGTTATCTCATTGATGGGCAAAATTTTAGCTGGATTGACGATAGCTGCTGTTAATCCATTTTTCACACACTCATATAAAAAGACAGAATTTAATATTTTACGCGTATCGGCATTCAATCCAAAAGACACATTGCTGACCCCCATAACAGTGTTGATTTCTGGATAATTGTCTTTGATGTATTTTATTGTTTCGAGAGACTCTTTGCCGGCATTTCTATATTCGTCATCACCTGTTGATAATGCAAAAGTTAAACAATCTATGAATATATATTCTCGCGGATAAAAATGAATTTCACATAAATTTAAAAATCTTTCTATTATCTTAATTTTATCTGTTTTACTTTTTGCCATGCCTTCTTCATCGATTGTCAAACAAACCAATGCAGCATTCAGTTCACGACATAAATCTATGTATTTTATAACATTATCATCTCCAAATTCAAAGTTTACTGAGTTCACGATAACTTTCCCAGATGTATATTTCAACGCTGTTCTGATTGCCTCATAACTCGTAGAATCGATCATTATTGGAACTGAAAGGTTTTTATTGAGCAAAGGCATAAAACATTTTATGTCATCAATTTCTTTTCTATCAAGATGATTGAGATTTACATCTATAACATGTGACCCTTCTTCTTGTTGGGTTATGCATAAATCTACCATCCCATCCCAATCGTTTTTTTCAAGCATTCCTTTAAATATTTTACTACCATTCACATTGGCACGCTCTCCTATTATCAGAGGAGCTGGTTTCGTTTTTATCTCCTGTGAAGTGAAAAGTGATGTCAAACTACTATCCCAACGAATTAATGTGTCACTACATGAAAGAGGTGAGGTTTTATCTATATGCTTTGCTAATTCTTGTATAAATTCACTAGTTGTCCCGCAGCAACCGCCTATTCCATTAATCCTATATCTATTTACCAAATCTTTACATGTATAGCCAAATTGCTCTGGACTTAAATCGTAAATCAACTCTCCATCCTTTAATATTGGCAAGCCTGCATTGGGTAAAACCATCACATTTAAAGGACAATTATCAGAAAGTATTTTTACATAATTTTCTATCTTATGCGGTCCTGTTCCGCAATTTATTCCTAATCCATGGATTGGCATTTCACGAAAACTATGGATAAAGGTCAGTAAATCCATACCCACCAACATTTGTCCATTGTCTTGAATTGTAGCTTGTAAAAATATTGGAATATCTTTTTTATACTTTTTTTTTACATCCAACACTGCTTTTAATGCCGTCTTCATCTGCAAGGGATCTTGTCCGGTTTCTATCTGTATCAAATGCACCCCTTCTGAGATAAAACATTCCGCTTGTAAATAATACTCTTTATACAAATCATCAAAGCTAATTTGCATCAGCGATGGTAGTTTTGTGCCTGGTCCCATACTGCCTGAGACAAAACGAGGCTTTGCTTTATCTGAATATGCGTTTGCTACTTCCAATGCAAGATGTACACCAGACCTATTTATTTTTTCAGCTCGTAGCTCCAGCTCATACTCTTTAAGCAAATATGGTAATGCTCCAAATGTATTCGTTTCAATGACTTCTGCTCCAACTTTTAAAAAATCTTCATGGATTTCTTGAATATATTTTGGGTTTAATATATTTATTATTTCATTGTTTTCTTTACCTTGAAAATCGATATTATGAGTCCCCTTCTTCTGTATTGAAGTTCCCATTGCACCATCAAAAACAACTACTTTTTCCTTTAATAATTCTAAAATATCAATCATCTCTCTTCCAATCTCGCAAAAATATACAATACATCGGACAATCTATTGACAAAAGCTAATATATGTTCTGACACACTACTTTCGCTAGACAAACTCATTATATGCCTTTCAGCTCTTCTACACACTGTTCTACAAATATCCAGTTTTGCAGATGACATTGTTTTTCCAGAGATTACAAAACCATTTATTTCGAGACTTTTCTCATATTTTTCAATTATTGAGTTTAGTAATTCTACATCATGTTCACTAATTGGATTAGGAAATCTTTTTCTTACTGATGCTAATTCTCCCATCACTCTTTTTAATTCTTTTTGTATATTTTCGATGATCTCGAAGATCTCAGGTTGTTTAATATGATGTTTAGCTTCTCCAAGATGGGCATCAAGCTCGTCTATTGTCCCATAAGATTCCACGCGAATATCATCTTTTCTTACCCTTTCGCCTGAATAGAGTGATGTTTCTCCTTTATCACCAGTTTTAGTTGCTATAATACTCATATTAATTCGCTCATTCTTTATCTTTCTTTGAATATGGACATCTTTCAGTTTTAAATTCCCAACCATGGTCGTCATGATAAATCATCAATTTCGACATTCCACCATCTACTGAAATATTCTCACCTGTTATAAAGCCTGCTTTTTCACTACATAAAAATAATGCCATTTCAGCTATATCTTCAGGTAAACCTATTCTGCCAGCCGGATGTTGTATCTTGTTTTCTGGTGATTGCTCTACATATTCAATATTTTTTTGATAGAAATATGTTTCTATCCAGCCCGGACTTATCGAATTTACCCTGGCATGACCAGAGAGACTGACGGACATTGCATGAGTCAGCGCTATGAGTCCACCCTTAGCTGCTGTATAACTCTCTGTATCTTTCTGAGATTGATAAGCACGAGTTGATGCTATATTAACTATAGAAGCTCCAAAAGATAATAGTTTTTTTTGATATAACAGTTTTGTCAGATAATAAGGGGCTATCACACCTACTCTTTGAACCAAATCAAAATCTTCCCACGAACATCCTGAAAGAATACCTTTACGGCTTACACAAGCATTATTTATCAAAAAATCGACTGGTTTGCCAATAGTTTCTACAAATTTATCCAATATGTTTTTTTCACCTATATCACCATGAAAAAACTGTATTTCTGGAAATCTAATCTGCAGCTTCTCACCTGCTATTTTATCGATGTCTATCAATGTGACTTCGATATCAGAGTGTAAAAAGGTCTCTGTGATACAACGACCAATTCCGTTTGCTCCGCCTGTGATAACTGCGTGCTTTGATTTTGAACTCATATGGCTACTTTCGTAAAATCGAAAAAGTTATCACTTAAAAAGCATTATCAAAAATAATACGATGATCATTACTGATAAAATTATGTTCAAATTCCTTGAAAAAATGACCTGCTGGCGCAAGTTGTCTATTTCATTGCGGCATTCTCCTATTTTTTTATCTAGTTTTACTATCAAATGCTCAATAGTATTGATTTTTTCCTTTGTTTTATCAAAGGTTCGTATCTTGTAGTCATGTTTTGCATTGAGCATAAATGTTCTTGCCAATGAGGAAAGTATTGGTAGATATTTTATAAAACTTAGTTTCATGTATCCTCCCTATATTTAATTAAAATTTATATCCCAAGCCTATATGATGGGTCAAATCAAGCACAGCATGAGTATTTAGAGAATAGTCCAGATGTATCCCTATCACCTTGAAACCAGCTCCAAATGAATAACTCGCAGGATTATTTCTTACACCCATACGCAAAGACATCATCGGGTGTAACTCTACTTCAACTCCTGTTCTAAGCTCCGTTTCACCATCAAGATTTTTCTTCAAATCTACCGCCGTGATTACGCCCTGATAGGGTGTGTATGATATACCTACTGCAAGTTTTTGTGGAATTTCATGTTTTTCACCCTCACCCATTTTAGGTTTATTTATATTCGTCAGCATGATACCTATTCGCGTTCTTTGATGCAATACTGCCATCATCCCTGCGTTGATTCCTATTGAAGTCTCATGACCTTGTTCATGGAAACTTAAATAATATACATTTAATGAATAACCCAAACTTGTCTCTGTTATTACATCGCGATTTAAATAAAAAGAATGTCCAAGTGAAAATGTTTGTTCACTCATTAGATTTATATCATAATATTCGACATTTAAGGCTTGATAACCCAATCCAAAAGTGCCAAATTTTGTTTCATAACTTCCAGATATTGCTGATAAGGTTGTAAAATCAAGACCAAAAAGCTGATAATAAGTAGCTCCTACCTGGTTTCCACCGTATCTTAATCCAGCTGGATTGTAAAAAATTGCTGAATAATCATCGCTAAATGATGTTACTGCTCCAGACATGCCTCTAGCGCGAGAGGATGGCTCATAATCATTGAATATACCGAAAACTGGAAGAAAAAAAAGTATGATAAAACTAAAAGCCAAATATTTTTTCATGACTTTGCTTTTTAAGCTTTTTCTATCCAGAATTTGTAATTTATTTCTCATCTTCCCCTCCTCAGTCTTGTTCCTATTACTATAGGAGCTGTAGCATTTTTGATTGAACCAGAGGTTCGGTCACGGACTTCGAGATGACAGATATACATTCCCGGTTCGACCAAACGAAAATCATTGTCTCGTCCATCCCATGTATAAAAATTTATGCCTGCATCGCCTTGACTTGTAATTCTGTTAACTGGAGTGGAAACAAGTTTGCCTTCAGAATTATATATCCGTATAACCGCGATATCACCTGCTTTTGCAAAAAATCCTATTTCTACACCAACACCTTCATAGATATTGTAAGCCTTAGGATGTATTCTCAGCATTATATTATCATTTATCAAAGGAAATACATATCTTATCGCATTTCCCTCCCCATCTTTATCTTCTATGGAAGTCAAACCTGTATCATTTTCTGCCCATATTGAAATATTGACCATTGTTCCTGCTGAATATCCCGGTATTTTGCTTTCCCAAAGTCTCGGATTTGAGTTATTTCTTAACATTTCAGTTTCACGAATATTGGGAGAAAAATCTATAGTATAAAAAACTTTTGCTGATAAGATTGTTCCGTTTAAAACTGCATCATCAATGTTTGCCCACACTATCAAATCCTCCCGTTCGGCTGGACTGTTTGTTTCAATGTTTGAGATTATAGGTCTTCTGAAATTTATTTTGATCCTTCTATCTTCTGATGAAACTTTATTATCCTCGTTATCGACAGCTTCGATTCGGAAAATATATTCACCTTCACTATTCTCATGGATACTGTTGAAAGGCGGTAAGACTGCTCTATAAACATTGTTACCCAATGATGTCATAGTTGATTCAGTCCACACTGTTTGCAATGATGAACGATAACTAAATTTTATTGACTCTATATGCCCATCATAATCAATTATATCAGCAGATATTGTGATTTCTTGGTCAACATAAGGACTTTCTGGAGATATGACTATATTTTCAATAACTGGATCTGTGAGCTTGATGATAAAATCTTCTCGATAACCAGGCGTAACTTGGCTACTGTTTTGAAAAATTCTGACAACTCCTTTTACATCAAGTGGTAATCCTATGGAATAGCTTGAAATATTTAAACCTGTCGTTTCCCATACCCTAACAATTATCCTATCCCCCAAGCCATCTTGAACTATCAAATCGCGACCTCCACCTACTGGATTGGATAATTGTGCTACAGTTCCAGAAATCTTTATGTAAGTCCCTTCCCATACTGCATGATTCTGAGCTTCGCGGATAGTGAGTTCAATAAAAGGTGGTTCGTATCCCCTTTCCATCACCTCAAACGATGTCAATGAGGTTATTTGGCGCATTCCATCAAATAGACCAACTGTTCCGCTTATTCGTAGATAATTTCCTCTCACAAAGGCTGCTTGGTTTTCTGCATTCAAGCTGGGAGCATGTATCTGGATTCCTTTTCCAGAATTATCCTGAACATAAGCCCTCAATATGTTGCTATGAAGGGTGCGAGCTCCCATCACCACTATTCCATCAATAGTTACCGGGCGCTGATTAAAATCGTTGAAATTTTCAACGATGTCAGCTATTGGTGTGATAGTCTGAGAATATAGAAAAGAGGCTAATATTCCCAGAAATATTAAACATAAAAACTGTTTTTTCATTTACTTGCTTCCTATTTTTTCTATAAAATTTTTCTTAGTTCATTTATTTAATAGCGACATTAAATAGAAAACACTATTTTTGTCAACAATTATTACATTATTAATTTTTCTTCATAAAAAAAGTCTTAATTAATAAACGTGGCATCTAAAGATTGAGAGATGCAAATATATTGTATGTGCTTAATATATATATCGTTATGTCAATATTGTGTCAGAATAAAGTTCGATAGAAATGGTAAAAAGAGGTATATTTTACGATAATGTTTGAGAAAATCCGAAGTAAAGTTCCACACATTTTAGGTTTCAGACACCTCAAGGCTCTCTGGTCATGTCACTTATGGATATAGATTGCCTATGTCCTTCGTAAGCCTTAGGTACCATTGCCCCAACTGCATATTAGGAAGAAAAGCAGTAAAAAAAAGGTAATTTATTTGTTTGTTTTTTCGGTGTTTAAAGGGTTTTTATTACTCAATTTTTTTTCTATACTAAACCAAGTTCTATGTTTTTTTTCTTTAACATTTTTAATTTAAAAATCAAATTTACTTTTTGCTTAAAATCGGCAAAAAAAAGAAGAGAAATTTTTGATGAGGAATTTTTGCTTTTGTGAATTTCTGTTGAATTTGCTCGAAAAGTCGCCTTTTTTCCTTGATAATTCAACACGATAAATACTTTTCATATTTTTTTGAGACACCTCTAACTCTGTTTCATAACTCTATGATATATAAACAGATAGCAACTAATAATAATTCGATTTTTCTGAGAGCTTCATAATATTCCTTATTCACAAAATCAAAAGAAAAGCTAATAAACGCTTTTTCATACTTTTAAATCATAAGCCTTTATCTAGCAAGTTTTACCGAGGGCTATCAGAAAACCAAGTATACAGAAGGCTATCAATACCCCAAAATAGATTATGGTTCGTTTTAAAATTTCTGGATATTCTGTTGACTGATTTTGCTTTGCTTCAAAAAGTAAATGCAACACATCAAATATTGACTTTTTTGAAAGCCCCCGCCAAAAGGTTCCTCGACCCATTGTAACCCATACATAAAGAAAACCAGAAAAGATAATGAAACCGATCAAAAATACCATAAAAACTATTATTCTATTTACATCCATTGCTAATCATACCTCGTGGTGCTATTTTTCTAAATGTCAATTTTTTGTCAAATAAAAAATTACATCATTTTTTCCTTCTTCAAAAAAAGTAGATGAGATTGATGATAAACCTCAAACTATCTTTCGGAAATTTGGTAATAAATTTCCAATTTGGGATGAGTTCACCGAGAAGTTAGATAAGTATGTGGAGTATTGGAATAACAAACCAAGAGTATCGTTGATTACGATAGAAGGAGAGCAACTTTCACCTCTTCAAGCATATACTCAAGTAGAGCGTATCATGCCTAACACAACTGAACTACTCAGCAAAATGCTTTATCCTTATTCTCCACTAATTATTAAACAACACAGAATTATTATCTCTAATTTTTTTATCTATCCTCTTATTAGCTATATTAATATAATCAGAATTTGTTTCATACCCTACGAAAAAACGATTTTCATTCAAGGATGCTAGTGCAGTTGTACCACTACCCATAAAAGGGTCTAAAATAATATCATTTGTAAAAGAAAACAATTTAATCAACCTTTTGGGTAATTCTTCAGGGAAGGGGGCAGGATGTCCGATTTTTTTAGCACTTTCAGCATTCATTGTCCATATAGATTTTGTCCATTCCATGAATTCGTCTCTAGTAATGGTGTTTTCATTGTTTTTTAACTTTTCTCTTTTATAGTCTCCTTTTGAAAAAACTAGAATGTACTCGTGTACATCCCTCAATATTGGGTTTGACGCGCTTTGCCAGCTACCCCATGCTGTTGATGGACTAGCACTAGCTGCTTTGTTCCATATTATTTCACCCCGCATTTTATAGCCTATCTCAATCATCATCTTTGATATATAGTCTGACAGAGGGATATACGGTTTCCTACCCAAATTAGCAACATTGATGCAAGCTCTACCGCCATTCACCAACACTCGAAAAGTCTCCGAAAAAGATTTATATAGTAGTTCTAAATAATCTTTCAGACATAAATCTTCATCATATTCTTTTGATACATTGTATGGTGGTGAAGTTATCATCAAATGGAGAGAATTATCTGGGATTTCATTCATATTTTCACATGAACCTAAAATAATTTTGTTTAAAAGGTTATCTGGAAATTTATTTAATTCTTTGGAAACAGTAACTTCATTTTCCATTTCTCGATATAACCTAGAATTATAAAATTTTGAGGAATCATGATTGATACGACCACTAGTGCCAAACGAACTAGTAAAAGTGCCTTTTTCTAATCTATTTGCCATAAATTTACCCACCTCTCAAAAGGTTTGTACTCAATCTCTTCTTTTTCCCAATCGATAATTATAAATTTAATTATTTCCAATTTTTCCTGCTCTTGAACTTTCTAATTCAGCAAGGTAAAAAAGTTTAGGCAACTTTATCTGTATCTTCTCAACTATTATTTTATCATCGAATAAACGGCCAATTTCTTTCATGTGTGCAGTTTTTTTAAATTAGCGTTTTTTGTCAATAATTTCCTCAATAATTAATTTTACAAAGTCATATGGTGATTCAAGTAATATATGAATAGTTCTGATTATAAAGGTAAGTACACATGTATAAATAGGCATTATGTCCGAAAAACAAGACAGAGAAAAACAAAAGGCGACATTCGAGAGAATGTATGTAGAAGGTAATGTCAAGGTCAAAGAATTAGCAAGGGTAATGGGAGTCAGCCAAAAACAATTTATACTTGGATAAAGAAAGGGAAATGGAACGAGAAGAAGAAAGATATCATTGAAATGGAAAAGAAAATTCAAGTCAATCTCCTCAAAGCTATCAACAAAGGTCTA
The DNA here is from genome assembly GCA_009777575.1 of Candidatus Cloacimonadota bacterium. Taxonomy (GTDB): domain Bacteria; phylum Cloacimonadota; class Cloacimonadia; order Cloacimonadales; family WRIO01; genus WRLO01. Next base: position 2,154 of record WRLO01000002.1, on the reverse strand, counting down.
ATGGAATTTGCCAAAGACCCAGCGAGAAAGGATTTGCAGAGCCTGGTTAGCCTCATCAAACAGTTCCGTGATGAGAAAAAGACAACAAAAGAGTATACGGGAGTCCTCGTTATGCTTTAGCATAATGAGGCTACATTAAAAAACTTGGATAGGACTGTAGATTTCCTTTTAGAAAATGGAGATGATTATTTGACTAATGGGTTCAAGCAAAAGCTGGTTGACCTTGCGGAATATCTGTTAGAAAGGAATTAAAAAAATCTGTGCCAAGTAAAATAACCTATTTTTTATATGATGCAAATTTTTCTCTTGACTTCAAAACGCTAATTAATAAAATTGTCACCTAGGTAATATATGAAGGTTTTTTAAGGTACGATTAAAGTGAAACATATACATTTGCAGGTAGTTAATAATTTGTCGGAGGATTTGTATGACCGATGCTTGTAAAAGCTCATCTATAATGCAAATTTTAGAGAAAGAGACAAGTGGGAAAAGTTATAAAACCCACAAATATAGTCTTGATGAAATGGAAAGTTCATCTGTTGAATATGAACACGAAGACCCTTCTAAGCAATGGGAAAGAAGAGGTGAAACGGACGCAAAAAATAGATGAAAATAAAATGGAGAAATAATTATGAAGTTTAATAACGTACGGTTATTGGTAAAAGATTATAGGAAATGTTTCAATTTTTACACAGTAACACTTGGTTTTAAGGCAGCATTTGACGTAGGTGATTGTTATGCCTCATTCAAGGTAGCTGATGGTATTGAAGGCTTGGCAATATTTACATCTGATTTTTTTGCACCCGTTGTTGGTAATGCAGATAAAACTCAGCCGACTAATTGCCGAGAAAAATCATTGGTATCATTTGAAGTTAAGAATGTGGACGAAACTTACAAAACCCTTTTGGCAAAAGGCGTAACATTTGTTAATGAGCCAATCGATATGCCCGCTTGGGGAATGCGTGTTGTTCACTTGCGTGATCCAGAAGAAAATTTGATAGAATTTTATTCTGGATTGGCAATGGAGTAAAATTATGGAGAGACATTTTTGCAGTTGCAAACAAGTTGAATGTGAAAAACATCCTAACAATCACGGTAAAGGATGCTAACCTTGCACTCAGAAGAATTTAGAACTTGGGGAAATTCCTACTTGTTTTTGGATTAACATTTCTAATGTTATTGGAAAAACAGATAATAGTGTTGAGAATTTTACTAAATTCTATTTAGATCATACAAATAAAATATGATAGGCTCTAAATACACTAGCGACCTTGAAACTATCCTTTCACATAGGTACGATAACGGATCAGATTTTTGGACTACTCCAGATAAAAGGCTTTTTAAAGACTCACCATTTTCTGCTTTTAATTGTGCTTTTCTGTTACTTGAATTGGGCATAGAACCAACAGACCCGATACTTAAAGAGATTTCAAATCTGTTTTTCGATACTTGGAGAGAAGACGGACGATTTAAAGTTTATCCCCAAGGTGCTATTTATCCATGTCAAACAGCTGGTGTAGCAAGTTTACTTTGCGAAATGGGTTATGCTACGGATGGTAGAATACAAAAGACATTATCACATTTGTTGGAGACACAATATACTGATGGTGGCTGGCGATGCAACAAATTTTCTTTTGGACGAGGACCAGAAACGGAATATTCAAATCCTCTGCCTACTCTAACTGCTTTAAACGCTTTTCGTTTTACAGAGTATTTAAATAATGAGCCTAAACTGGATAAAGCAGTTGATTTTCTCTTGGAACATTGGGTGATTCGCAAACCTATAGGTCCATGTCATTATGGGATAGGCAAACTTTTTATGCAGGTAGAATATCCTTTTGGAAACTACAATCTTTTCCAATATGTCTACGTGTTGTCGTTTTATCAATGTGCCAGACAAGATAAAAGGTTTCTGGAAGCATTTGATGCACTTCAAAATAAACTTGTTGATGGGAAAATTGTAGTTGAGAGAGTAGTTCCTAAACTTGCTAAACTTGAATTTTGTAAAAAAGGTGAACCAAGCGAACTGGCTACAAAGCGTTATCAGGAAATATTGTTTAATGTGAGTAAATAATAAAAATAAATTATGAATAAGGAGTATTAAAATGTCACAAAAAATAATTGAAAGAGCGACAGAAATTATCACCAAAAACA
>WRLO01000001.1 GCA_009777575.1 Candidatus Cloacimonadota bacterium | reverse complement strand
CTGATAAACGACCCCGATATAGATGATTTTGAAAAGTTGATATATACCATGCACCAGATGTATGCTCATCATCAAGCCACTTTACTGGGTTTACGGAGCTTTGTATCTATCGCTGTATATCAACCCTCAAATTTTTCTGAATTGAATGAAATGCAGGTTTTAATTCAAGAAAAAATGCTGAACCTACTAAGAGATGGTCAACCAAACGAAGAACCCGAGATCCCTTCAATTCCAGAAAAAACAGCTCTTTTGGCAAATTTCCCCAATCCTTTCAACCCTATCACGACTATATCCTTTGATTTAGCAGTAGATTCTATCGTCTCGATAGATATCTTCAATATCCGTGGTCAAAGAGTGAAAACCGTGACCAATGAGCATTTTGGTGCAGGTTCTCATAATGTAGAATGGAACGGCACCGATGAAAATGGTCGTAGTGTGGGTAGCGGGATATATTTCTATCGCATGGTCAGCGGAGATTTCACAGATGTAAAAAGGATGGTATTGTTGAAATAGGTTTCGGGAACACAGATTTTAAAAATTTTCGTGGATTTTAAAATGAGTTTTAATATGAGAGGGAGTATAAACTCCCTCTTATTATTTATGGCTATCATCCATTATCGAAGATACCGACAGCTAAAGCAATCAGTTAATAAAGTGTCGTCCCTGCGGGACTTACATAGTTTGAGGCGACCAATACCGACAGCTAAAGCAATCGGTTAATAGAGTAACTTGCATTCCCGAATCTCCTATCTACAAATCATTGTAACATATAGATAAATATATAATTATATCATTTATTAACTGATATTTCCGCGCTATAAAAGCTTGATATATCTACATCGTAGAATGGCAGATAAAGCAGATATCTACTGTTATATCAATGCATTACGAAACTATTCTTTTTTTGTTGTTATTGACATCTACCTCAACTATTTTATCTATGTAGTCTCTACTGAAAAACTCTTCTATGAAATCATCATACAGGGGTATCAGATCCTCTAGATGAACATACTTTTTATTCTTTACATCATTGATAAACTCTCTAAAGGCTTTCTTCATCAGGTATTTGACGAACATTTCTATACAGTAGTCTTCGATTTGCCTACCAAACTCAAAGATAAGCTGACCTATTGACTTTTCTGGAGTTCGTTCTTTCAGCGAGTATATCATTATATAAAATATACATTTTATAGTCATATCATTTAGTTGAGGTGCATACTTGCTTGACATAGATTGGTTGAAGCCCATATGTTGTTTTAAATCCTTTATCATCACTTCGATAGACCATCTTTGAGTATATCTTTCAAGTATTTCCAGCTCTGTGAGCTTTGTGTCTGTAGAAAGTAGAACACGGACACGCCTTTTGCCTTTGGTGTTGAATTTGAAAAAACATAATTTTACTTTTCCAGTAACAGGTTTTGTTTTGATTGATTTATTAGTTTTGTCGTATATTTCAGCTTCAATTGATTTGTATTTTATGCCTGTCTTCTCATCTTTCGTCCATGTACCTGCCTTGACTTGTAGTTCTTTCACTGTCAAATCTTGCTTGCCATATTTGTATAGCTCGTTCCCTTGTTTCACCATCGAAATCAGATGTATCCCTTTGGGCAATAGCTTGCGAAAAACAAAATTGTAAGCCTCGCTACAATTATACCAGCTGTCCCATAATAAATAATCAAATTGTATTTTATAACGCAATGCTCTGCCAATCATAGCGATAGATATTTTTGTCTTTGATTTTCGGGATTCTAAATATCTTTTATGAGTGTGGCTTAATCACAGCGTTTGGAATGTTTGCATCGTTTTTTGCCTGTTTTTAAGACAATATCAAAAGGTATACAGGATCGTAGATTGCTCCATGCTGCTAAAACTACTTGGTAGCCTTTGTAGTAGCTATGAATAGAATGATCATAAAAATAAGATAAACCCTCTACAAATTTACCTGTTTTCTTTTTGGAGGTGTCATCTATGATGAGAACACTGTATTTACCCTCATCGTGCTTATATTTCTTGCTAAACTGCTGTGCTACAGAAAGCAACAAGGGTCGCCATTACAAATTATAAATTACAAATTATAAATTATAAATATATTGGGAAACGCTACATTCAATATTCAGGTTTATACTGGTGTCTCTGGAAATCCTTTAATCCCGGGATCTTTAATCTACAGTCAACCTGTGCCATCCTCTGATATAAATTGGAATACTTGGAATGATTTTGAACTATCAACTCCTCTATCTATACCAATAAATCAAGAATTATGGACTCTTCTTGCAACCGATGTCTTCGAGCTTACCTACACGGATACTACATTAGGTAACTCAACTTATGAGGATTATATTTATGCTGTTAAGTCTGTGTATCCAAATGAAAATTTATCAGAAGCAGCTTTTTCAAATGTTGTTTCAAGAGTTATCATACCTAATCCTCCTCAAGAATTACGGTATGAAATAATCCAACCTAACGATGTATTGTTGACTTGGGAATATAATATACCATCATCAAACACAAAACAGATACCTTTATTTATAGGATATAAAGTTTATCGTGATACTTTGCAAGTTTCACCGCTCATAGAAGATAAAAACTTTATTGATACCAATGTTAACTCTGGCACATATAAATATTCTGTTTTTGTTGTTTATGAGCATGATGTTTCAGAACCAGCATTTATTGAAGTATATGTTCCGCCTGCAGAAGATATAGATAAAGAGCTACTACCTATAGAAAGAGCTCTAAAGGGAAACTACCCGAATCCTTTCAACCCATTAACTACAATAGCCTTTGAAATATCTGAGGAAAGCCTAGTCAAGATCGACATATTTAATATAAGAGGTCAAAAAGTCCAAACTCTAGTAAATATGCACTCTAGTTCGAGTATGTATATCAATCGTCAGATGGAAATCTGACGCTACTCTGTCGTCAGATGGAAATCTGACGCTACTCTGTTTGCTATAGGTAGATATACTATAGACTGGAATGGAACAGATCACTATGGTCAAAATGTCTCTTGTGGAGATTATTTCTATTATATGCAGGCTAATGATTTTTCTGCTTTAACAAGGATGTTACTCATGAAATAAGTTTTCATAAAAAACAGTCATAAATATCTACAGAATTACTAATCATTCAAATTTTCATCTACACCGTCAATTTCAATTTATCAGCAATTTTAGTGATACTAACACCTTGAATCAACAAGGATAAGAGAACGGCAAAAAAGACTGTATTAAAAATAAATCGATTGTCATCTAAACCTGCAGCTGCTGGGTAAGTAGCTAACACCATAGGTACAGCTCCGCGTATACCACCCCAGCAAATAAATAGTTTCTCCTTAGCAGTATTTTTTGTAAAGAAGGTGCTAGACCAAACAGACACAGGTCTTGCAACAAAGGTAAGTATTACAAACAATACTATTCCGGATAACCAAATGTCTGTAAATTCCTTTGGAGAAACCAAAAGTCCCAACATGACAAAAATAACTACATTTCCAATGGTAGCTATAGCGTCAAATAGTGTGTTGGCTTCAGCCTTGTTTGGAATATTTGAATTACCAAGCATAAAACCAGCAAAAAAGGCTGATAATATACCATTGGCTCCTACATATTCCGCAGTTCCATAAGAGAACATTATCACAGCTATTAAATAGACATAAAAATATTCTTTATCGAGCTTTGCAACAAATCTACTGAGGAAAACAACCCCCCAACCTATCAACAATCCTATGGCACCACCGCCAATAATTTGCCATAATAGATTTCCTATAATCTGTCCTTGACCAAATGACACATCAGCCATTGAAACCATCATTCCAATTACGATAGTGGTCAAAACTATCCCCATTGGGTCATTTGTGGCTGATTCTATCTCAACCATTGAAGATAATTTCGGGTCAAATGATCTAGTCCGAAGGATTGAAAATACTGCTGCTGCATCTGTAGATGCTATGATACAACCTATCAATATAGCTACCATTATATCAAGTTGTAGAAATATTTTCAACAATATAGCCACTACACCAGCTGTTATGATAACTCCAAAAGTGGCAAGAGTCATGGCTGGAGCTAGAACTAGCTTTAACTTATCCTTCTTTGTACTAAAACCAGCTATAAAAAGGACAAAAACAAGAGCATAACTCGCAATCTTACTCGCACTCTCGAAATCATAAAATTTAATCATTCCCAACATATCGCTTCCAAAGAGAATACCTGCAAAGATAGCGATGACTATAAAAGGAACTCTAAACTTACTCGCGATAATAATTATCACAAATAAAACTAAGGCAATACCTTGAAACATAATTTATTCCTCCGATTTAATATTTTTTACTATTCAAAGAACTTCATTGCCGCTTCCATACTTTCTTTATCTTCTGCCAATATTTTTATTCTATCATTTTCCAATAATTTTGTTGCTCCATCTGGAATAATGAATTTTTTATTCCTGGATATCATCGCAATAATGATATTTTTTGGCAAATCAAGTTCATGTAAAGCTCTATCTATAACAATTGATTTTTTAGTAATTTTTACTTCTTTCAAGACAGTTTTATCGTCATCAATAAATCTTTCCAATATTCCTACTTCATCTTCCATTGGTTCATCTACTTTTAAAAATTTTGCTACTAATGGAATTGTAGTTCCTTGAACTATCAAAGAAATACTGGATATAAAAAAAACAAGATTAAAAATAGTTTGAGATACATAAGGGTTAAAATTGGCTTCTATCATTGGGTAAGTTGCAAAAACAATTGGCACAGCTCCTTTTAATCCTACCCAAGAAACAAATAAACGGTCTATTATGGACATTTTTTTTAGTTTGAAAAAAACGAGACTGGTGAATACTGCGAATGGACGAGCAAAGATAATAACAAATAAAGATATGATTAATCCCACGCCTATTAACATTTTTAGCTGACTAGGCACGACCAATAATCCTAATGTCAAAAATAGAACTATCTGCATCAACCATGCAAATCCATCAAATACTTTTAAAACAGAATTTCTATGCATAAAATTTAAATTTCCGAGAGTAAGTCCTGTAATATACACTGATAAAAAGCCATTACCACCTATAATATGGGCTATACTAAAAGAGAAAAACATGATAGCTATGACTAAGACAAAATATAAGCCTTCATAATCAAGCTTGATATGATTCATTATGTGTTGTGAGAGTCTCCCCCAACCAAAACCGAAACCTAAACCAAGTATTAATTGCGTAATAAATCGTATTATTGTATTTCCTAAATCTACTCTTGCTGCTGTTATCAAAGATATACAAGTTATCGTCAAGATATAAGCCATAGGATCATTGCTACCGCTTTCAAATTCGAGCAAAGGTTTTAGATTGTTTTTTAAACCCAGTTTTTTTGATCTCAATACCGAAAAAACTGCTGCTGCATCAGTTGAAGATACTATCGCTCCAAATAATAGCGATTCAAGAAAGCTAAACTGAGGAAATGAAGGGATAAAAACTCCTAAATAATAGAATAAGCACCCTGTTATACCAGCAGTTAAAATCACTCCTATAGTTGCTAAAGACAATCCTTGCAAAAAAATTGGTTTTGTTTCCTGCCATTTTGTCGAAAGACCACCCGAAAATAGGATAAAATTTAATGCTACTATACCAATAAATTGAGCTGTATTATAATTATTAAATGATATTTGCAAAAACCAGTTTGGACCTTCTGAGCCAGCAAAAATACCCACAACAAGAAAGAATAAAAGAGTAGGCATCCCAAAACGATAACCAGTCTTACCAGCTATTATTGATAAAAACAATAAAACTGCACTTACGAAAACTATGCTCTCTGTAGTTATTCCCATTTTTATATCCTCAATAATCTGGACGATTTATTAACATTATCGCCTATTTTTTTCTATAAATGCCATGATTTTAAATGAGGGTTTTATGTCAACTATTTTTTGATAATACTATTCTTAATTTTTATTCATCAGAATAATATATCTTACACTATTCCTGGTTTAAATGTAACTCTAACTTTCTAGTTCGAGTATATATATCAATCGTCAGATGGAAATCTGACGCTACTCTGTTTAAATGTAACTCTAACTTTCTAGTTCGAGTATGTATATCAATCGTCAGATGGAAATCTGACGCTACTCTGTTTAAATGTAACTCTAACTTTCTAGTTCGAGTATGTATATCAATCGTCAGATGGAAATCTGACGCTACTTTCTAGTTCGAGTATGTATATCAATCGTCAGATGGAAATCTGACGCTACTCTCTAATTCGAGTATGTATATCAATCGTCAGATGGAAATCTGACGCTACTCTCTAAACGAGGTTTAGTATCACCTCTGTCACTTGAAAAGAAGTTTTATCTAACTAATCATCTTTCTCCATCATAATTATCATAGATCTAATCATAAAATCAGAATCGTTTCTCATTGAAAATAATAAATCAAGACTTTCAGAAGTGTTTATGTTTTTTAAAGCACGGGCAGCAATTGTTCTTCTATATGCGCTTTCGTGATTTATAAAAGGTGCGATAAGGTCGATGATTCTTTTTACATATTCATTTCTATTTGTATCATTTTCCAAATCTGATGATGAATTCATATTCATTCTACCTAGAGATTGAATGATAGAATTTGTAAATCTCACACTTTTTTCATCATTAAGCATTTCTTCAAAAGTATCTAGGTAGGATACTTCACCTATCAAACCTATATAAAATATTGTATTTGATATAGCTACAGTATTTTCTCTACTTAATCCCTCACCTAATCTTTCATGAATTAGTTTGAATTTTGGTATAATTTCAGCTATAGTAATTTGAACCATTATATCATTTGATTGCAACTGATGTTCCATAAAATAGTCTGCAAATTCTGCCTCTCTTTCTGTTAGAAGTTCTTTTGCCCTCGTATTGGTTGGGTGTCTACCATGACAAGCAAGCATAAATAAATCATGAATCGAGATGTCCTCTGGAAACAGATTTTCTTCTTCTGATACTAAATCATTTATTTCGATAACCTCTGAAATTGCTTTTTCGATAGAAGGACGCTCAAGTTCCATATCCCTACCTATTCCATAAACACCTTCTACCCATTGAGCATTATTACCGCATTTAGGGTCAGAATAGATATCATGCCCTCCTGCATCTAAAAAAATTCCAATATTCCCAGAACCTCTATCTTCAAAATTATGGTGTGAACTTCCATAATTTGAGTATCCTATCCGTTCATACCTATCATTTCCACCACTATCAACAAATACTCCAACAGAATTTGCTCTACCCATTCCATTGCCGCCATCAACGCTATAAGTATCATTCCCACCACGGTCTACAAGAAAACCTACTCCCCAATCATGTCCAGCTCCTTGTCCTGGCCCTCTTTTTGAGAAATAATGATCATCGCCAGACTCGTCATAAAGAAAGCCAACTGACAAATGTATTCCACTGCCTTGAGGATACCATGCTGAATTGTAAAAGTCGTTTCCTTCTAAATCTATTAATATTCCCATTGCATACCAATATGATACTCCTTGTGAGAATACTCCCCCATTATATTTGTCATTTCCGCTTTCATCAAATAATAATCCTATTCCACCTGCTATACTAGGTCTTAGACCAAAACCAAAACCTTGAGCCATTGCATAATAATCACTTTGATCTCGGAGACTATCAGTCCATTTCCCACCCGCATGATAACAATCATTGTTCCATATTCCATCTTTTAAATCAATTAACGCACCAAAACCAAGCGTTCCACCCATTCCTTGCGTAAACATAGTGCCATAATAATAGTCATTACCTCCTATATTTACAACTATACCCACACCCAAATGGCCAGAACCTAATGATCTTGAGCCTACTATATAGCTATCCCAACCTTGAAAATCTATAGAAATCATACTTCCAAGATTTCCTGAAAAAGCTAAATCTCCTCCAAAATAATGGTCATTTCCGCCACCATCAAAATGAAATATATTTCCAAATAACGCATTAAAAAATTGACCAAATTGTGCATTGCGGTATATATCATCACCTGATTGGTCTATTATCGCCAAAAATGGGCGATGCATATCAGTTGACATATTTAATGTATATGTGTCATTACCACCCGGGTCAAAGATAAATACATAATCATCATCGAGCGATTGCGAGCTTCCATAAACATCATTTCCAGTTGTTCCTACAATCATCATACCGAATTTTGACTTGTATCTCACTGGCTTATTGAAAGAAATATTTGAAAAAAGATTACCTACTATTTCTTTATCAGAATGAAGACGGTTTTGATAAAATTTTTCCATCCCAGCATAGAAGTATCTACCAGATAAAACGAGGGATGTAAAATCAATTTTATTTATTAAGTCTATGTGAAATTGTAGATAATTTTCTATCTCTGGTAAATCAATAATCTCATTTATAAAGTCATAACTTTCTGCATCTTCACTACCACCAACAGTGTTTGAATAGAGAAATTTTCTTATATATTCAATTTCTTCAGGCGTCAAGTTCTGAAAGCTTTGTTTTAGATAATTTTGCGACATTTCATATACAAATTCTGCATATTTCATTATTTCGCGGGGTCTTCTTATGTTTGAAAATCTTAAATCTAATTCATCTAGATATGTTTGCTCTAAATAAATATCATTTCCATTTTCCATTGACTCGCTTAAATAATTTTTATACACAATATCTGTGATATAATTATAAAAACTGGCAAATTCTCTTTTCAACACCTCTTCTTTTATTTCAGCTACAAATTCTGGAAATGCCCAAGGCGTATCAAGGCAAGTCTGCATTATAGGTATCGTAAATGCAGACGGAGACCAACTTTTTGCAAAATTCACATCATCCAATGTCATACCGACACTTTCCATCATTTCAGCTATAGCTGACATTTCGTATTTATCAATAACACAATATAACATGGTGTTAACAGATAGAAACAAAATCAATACTAAAAAAAAGTATTTCATAATTACCTCTTTTATTTTTTTGTGCGACATTATTGCATTGCCTAACCCTGCAATAGTTTTAATGTCCAATGAAACCACTATATAATTCCATTTTTTTCAAAGGGTTTATTTTGTCAACATTCATTATGTTATCAGTCTTCAAAATGCCTCTCATAGAAATTTTTCCAGACTGTAATTGAAATTTCTCATCTCCTTATTATCGCTATGTATATTTAGGTAAAAATGATATTCAGTCAATAACCTTGACAAAAAAGTTAAAAAAAAAATATTGGATAAAAAAAAATATATTTTCATGATTATAGATACTAAATATGGGAGGAAATTCTGAACATAAACACTTTAAAAAGGCATTTTGGTATAGCTGAGACATTGCAAAGTTTTTTAGGAGAGGTTCGTAAAGGTGATATTTCACTTGCATTAAAAATCATTGAACCATTAATAAAAACCCTTGATGATGAAATAACATCTCAAAAGGAAGACAAAAACAGTGTTTATAAATATTTTAATAATGCACTTGAAGAAAAAATTCTTAAATTGAAATATTCTACTCCAAAAGAAATAAAACATTTAAAAGAAGATTTTGTTTCTGCTTACAGCCTTTACGGAAAATTATTAATAAAAATTGACGAATTTCATAAAGCAAAAGATGCCTTGAACAAAGCTTATGACTTAAATCCTGTGAATGTAGATGTCATTTTAGCTATGTGTGAATTCTATAAGGTTTTGATGATGAAAGACTTAGAATCTTCACTTGAAAAAAATAATGAAAAATTTCTACTCTATAAAAATGAATTAAAAAAATTTTGTTTTAAAGGTTTAGATTTCTGTTATTCAAAGCAAAAGATAGCAGCTTTTTATAGATTTCTGGCTTGGTCACTTTATGAAGATAAGATTTATGAAACTGCTTACACTTTGTTATATTACTCTCAAGAATTTGATCCCGATGACAAAAGTATGGAGACTATTTATCAAGAACTCTATTATAGAGTTCCACAATTATTCAAGGATAATGACCAAAAAACATTGGAGAATTGTTTTGAAAAATATAATTCAGTGTTATTAGGAGGAAGTCAATTAGTAGTCGCTGCAATAAATCTGCTTTGTCAAGAGGCATTAGAAGCAAACAACATAGAATTTGCTCAAAGTCTTATGCAAAGAAGATATAATCTGACTGGAGAAATAGAACTCTCTGAAGAAGAAATAAATATAGATGGTTTTATTAAAAGAAATATTGATACCATTATCGAAAGCACTATATATAAATTTAGTTTAGGTAGTTTTAATGATGCTATAAACTTAATAGAGCCATTGATCAAAAAAATAGAAAAATTAAATAAATATAGAGATATTTCTACTACAAGGTATTTAAAATTTAAAAACATCTTAGAAGAAAGAATATATCATACTATATTCAGACCCGTAAAAAAAATAATCAACATTCCTGAGGATTATCCAACTGCATATCGCTATTTTGCAAAAATATTAATTGAATTTAAAGAGATTGACCGCGCCAAAGATTGCTTAGAAAAGGCTTTAGTATTTAACCCCATCAATGCTGATATATTACTTGATATAAATAACTTTAACTTATCTCAAAAAGAAAATCAAGAAAAACAAATCATTTTATCAAATATAATTCCACAAGAAGTTGACCCTAACATACTTTGTCTAAAGTCAGCATCAAATAGTAAAGATATAGCTCAAGCTTATCAAAATCTTGCAAATATTTTTAAAGCTTTAGATAAAAACATCTTAGTTATTGTTTTGTTATCTCAATGTTTACTGTATGACCCTGAAAATAATGATGTCGAAATGGAATTACAGTTATTGAAACATACCTATAAAAAAGAAATTGATGCTTCAGGCAATATCAATACAATCTACTGGTTAAATCAAAATCAAATCCCTATTTGTCCTGAACAATATTTAATTTGTAATGCTTTTTCTTTATACAGAAAGGCTCAAGAAAAAAAAGATTTTGAACTTGAGGAGATATATAAAGATATTTTATGGGATAATGTAAGATATGATTCTGAGTTAAATACTACTTTTAGAGCCTTACCATTGCTTGGGGTTGGTAACGATGTTTTGTATTTTTCAGCGAGGACAAATGTTAAAATTGATAAGATTGACACAGATACTATCATAGGTTTATTTAGATATAAAAATATTTCAATTAGTAAATATAATTCTATCATGAGCATCTTCATAGAATTGATAGTGGTAGCACAAAAAAGAGGAGATATGGATACATATAAAAAATATATAAATATATATGAAGAAATAATGCAGATTATTGATATGGCGAGGTTTTAAGCAAATAACAAATTATTTATAAACCTCAAATGAAGTTTTTAAGTATATAAATATCTAAAAATATCCTTAAAATTTAAAAAACCTTTATTTTCTTTTGCATATTTTGCTGCCATCAATGCTCCTAAAGCGAAACCGCGTCTATTTTTTGCATTGTGAACGAGTTTGATTTCGTCAAAATCTGAATCGAAGCCTATCTCGTGGTAACCAACAATATTTCCTGCTCTGATAGACGAAAATGAGAATTCATTTGCTTTTAATGTTTTATTATTCAGATCATAAATTGCTTTATCTTTTGAGGAATTATTTTCAAGGATTATATCAGCCAAGACTTTTGCAGTGCCAGAAGGGGAGTCTATTTTGCCTCTGTGATGAGATTCAAACCCATATACATCATATAAATTTGTGTTGTTGATTAGTTTTGCACTCTCTTCCACAATTTTATACATCAAATTCATTCCAATAGAAAAATTTGCTCCATAAATCAGACTATGTTTTTCGGGATTATATAGTCTTTCCAATTCTTTTACCCTGTGAAACCAACCTGTAGTCCCAGTAACTACAGGAATATTGAGGTCTAAAAGCATTTTAACATTATCATAACCACTTTCGGGATGCGTGAATTCTATAGCAACATCAATATTATCAAAATCTATTCTGTCCAAAGAACAATATTCAGGAATATTAGGGTCATAAATTGCTACAATATCACCAGTTATATAATGAGCATTTTCACTTATTATTTTGCCCATTTTTCCAAAACCTACTAAAAATAAATTGATAGTTGTCTTTTTTACAACATTCTGAGTAGGAAAAAGAATTACTTCTGTTTTAGGCATGATGAGCTTCCTTGGTTAGCCTTTTTATATTTTGGTCTTTAACTGCTTTGACAAAAGCTTTAAAGAGTTTGTGAGGTTTATCTGGTCTTGATTTAAATTCAGGGTGAAATTGAACTCCAACATAGAAAGGATGATCTGGAATTTCGATTATTTCTACAAGGTTCCCATCCGGGGAAACTCCGGAAACGAACAACCCATTTTTTTCTAAAATATCTCTATAATTATTGTTCAATTCGTATCTGTGTCTATGTCTTTCAGATATAATGTCTTCATTATAAATATTTTGGATTTTTGAACCTTTTTTTAACACACAGTCATAAGCTCCAAGACGCATAGTGCCTGCGTAAGTTTTACCCTTAATATCGGAGAGAATCTTTGAATTTTTAGACACATTAGTGGTCTTTTCCAATTCTCTGTCCATTAAGTCAATAACAGGATTTTTGCAGTTCTTTTTAAACTCTGTTGAGCAAGCATCTTCCAAACCGCAAACATTTGTCGCAAACTCAATCACTGACACCTGCATTCCAAGACAAATCCCCAATAAAGGTATTTGATTTTCTCTCACATATTGTATGATTTTCATTTTTCCATCAATACCTCTTGAACCAAATCCACCCGGTATCAACACTCCATCAGCTTTTTTAAACATTTTATGATAGTCATCCGTTTTATATTTTTTTTCTGAGTCTATGTTCATTATATTTATTTTTATTTTATTCCACGCAGCTGCATGTTTTAATGCTTCCTCAACGCTTTTATAGGCATCAGGATGTTCAACATATTTTCCACATAAAATGATAGTTGCTTCTGATTCTGGATTATTTTTATTGAAAACAAACTCGTCCCATACAGAAAAATCTACTGGTTTTATTGCCAATCCAAAATGATTACAGACTAGTTCATGAATACCCTCATTGTAAAAATTTTTAGGTATTTCATAAACACAATTTGAATCAACTGCTGGTTTTACATGAGTTTGGGGAACATTTGTAAAAAGTGCTATTTTATTTGTGATTTCTTCTGTAAATGGCTTTTCGGTTCTACATAAGATAATATCTGGTTGGATACCTATTTCTCTGAGTTTTATCGTTGAATGCTGAGTTGGTTTTGTTTTTAGTTCACCAGCTGCTTTCATGTAAGGCACATAAGTCAAAAATAAAAACATACTATTCTGAATACCTACATCCAGTCTAAACTGTCTGATAGCTTCTAAAAATGGTAAACTTTCAATATCACCAACTGTGCCTCCAATTTCTATTATTGCGATGTCTACTGCACTCTCTGACCCATTTTCTTTTACAGAACTAGGGGCATTAATCCCTATTTTATTGATCATAGATTTGATTTCATTGGTGATGTGAGGTATGACTTGGACTGTTTTACCTTCATATTCGCCTCTGCGTTCTTTTTGTATTACTCTATCATAAATCACTCCGCTTGTGGCATTAGAATCCTTCGTAGTAGAAACTCCAATAAATCTTTCATAATGACCAAGATCTAAATCAGTTTCCCCACCATCATCCGTCACATAAACCTCTCCGTGTTGGAAAGGACTCATCATACCCGGATCGACATTTAAATAAGGGTCTAATTTCTGAATACCCACAGAATAACCCATTCGATTTAATAAAAATCCAATAGATGCTGAAGCAATACCCTTTCCGAGAGAGGATAAAACTCCGCCAATTACAAAGATATATTTTGCCATTTTAATCTCCTTATGATGTTCTTAGCCGATATTTTTCATAAATCACAACTACTCAATACATTATAATCGTTTACTCCTAAAAGTCCAGCTTTTTCTGATAATGCTATCACTTGACCTTTTTGAGAGACTATAATAAGCGAAAGATTCCTATTTCTAACCATATCAAACAGACTATAATGAGTTTTGGGTTCGCTTGTTTTATTCAAACCTATGTTCAAAACTACGCTATCTGCATCATAAAATAGAATTGATTTCAATAAATTCAAGTTCGGTTGCTGAACATCAGTTTCGACATCGATAATTTTACCTTGCTCGATGATCAATTGTATATTTTTCCAATTATACTGTTCATGAAAAACATTATCACAGTAAAAAATGCCGTCTATGGAATCGATTTTTACCGCTTTTTGCCAGCATCCTGTAGGTAATGTCATGATATGTGTTTGATGAAATTCACCGCAATAAACTTTCGATTCCCCAAATAAAGTCATTTTCAATAATCTATTTTCGGTTGTTATGTTCCAATTTTCAGATAAATTCATCCTATTATCAAGGATATAACATCTTTTTTTCAAATCGAAATAATCTATATTTAATGATGAAAAATATCCTTTTTTCAGTAAATCATGGTCGATATCAAGATAATTTGCTAGCCCAATTGTAGGAAATCCGAGCAAAATGAGCTTTTTGTTGTTGTCTTCAAAGAGTTTTACAAAGTCTTTGGGTAAAATATTTAGTCTCTTGAATGATCTTTCGGGGATAGATCTATAAAAAATAGGATTGCTTCTCCAACTCAAGTCGATAAAAATCTCTGACATTGAAAGCCATTTGTTCAGCAATTCTGTTGATAGATTTTGATTGTCTTCAGTAACTTCTTCAAAAAATCTTTTGTGCATATTTTCTGTTGAAATGTCGATGATAGGCAATCCTTTTTTTTTTCTCACCACTATAGCTAATTCCTCGAGAAAAGGTATTTCTGCTAACGGTTCATTGAAATCATAAACATTGTGTATCTCAGCAGATATAGTAACTGCTTGATAAGGAGCAAGTTTAATAATATGATTTATTATTTTAAATGCTATTTCTGAATAATTCATTATTTTACCTCATTTTGGGAGATTAACTCATATTTCTCTAAAATCTTCTTTTATTAATTGCACTCTTGACAACGAAAAATTTTGAATTTCCAATATGTTACGAGTGATAAATTCAAATTTATCCTCATAATCACTAACAAAAAAATCATTATGATAGTTATTATCTCCATCTTTTCCCATTGTTTCTTCTGTTTTAATTATTTTTTTTAGTTCATTAGTTACTGCTTGCGCACTGTCAATCAACTGGATTGATTCACCACAAACATCCCGAATGATTTCCTTCAAAATAGGATAATGGGTGCAACCCAAGACTAATGTATCTATGCCTGCTTCTAAAATTTCCTTTAAATATATTTCTGCTACCTGCTTGGTTATGTGATGATCATGCCAACCTTCTTCCGCCAGAGGAACAAACAATGGACAAGCTTTTTCTATGATTTCTAAATTTTTGATTTTTTCAGATGATTTTTTATCAATCTCCTCAATAGTTTTTTTATATGCATGGCTTTTAACAGTTCCAACTGTCCCGATAATACCTATCTTTCCATTTTTTGTTGATTTGATTGCGGTTTCAGCACCCGCTTTAATCACCCCAATGACAGGAATCTTTGTTATCTTTTGTAAATCTGTTAGCGCAAATGCTGATGATGTATTACAAGCCACGACAATGACCTTCACATTTTTATTGATTAGAAATCGAGCGTTTTGTTTTGAATACTCAATCACAGTTTCTCTTGATTTAGTCCCATATGGCACACGAGCTGTATCTCCGAAATAAACAATGTCTTCATTTAAAAAACTTTGCCGTATTTCTTTAAAAACCGTTAAACCCCCGACACCAGAATCAAAAATGCCTATAGGTGATTTAGCTATCATTTAAAACCATCCAGAGTTTTGCCAATAATCTATTTAATCAATTCTAAAAAGAAATCTGAGTTCATCCTCTCTATCAATGCTATCGTCAAATCCAATGTAGCTTGAAAATCTTTCAAACTCAGCATTCCATTGTGACTATGAGCATATCTCACAGGGGCAGCTAATACAATGGTAGGAACACCAAGTCCGCTGACATGAATCTTTCCCGCATCTGTTCCACCAGATTTACGAACCGCCAATTGATATGGTATTTTTAATTCTTCTGCTACATCAATAGCAAAATTTACAAGATCTGGGTTGCAAATCATCGTAGGGTCTATCATCCTGATTTGAACTCCAGCATTCATTTTAGCTTGCATTTCCTCTTTGTTGGTGGGGAAATCATCTCCGGGAGAGCCTTCAAGAACTATTGCGATATCTGGTTTGATTAATTGGGATATTGTCTGAGCACCACGCGTCCCTACTTCTTCTTGAACTGAACCAGCACAGAAGATTGTATTAGGATGATTTTTGTCTTTAAAATGTTTTCCAGTTGCGATTGCTATTGCAATTCCTACCCTATCATCAAAGGCTTTAGAAATCATGATATTTTTCTTTTCTATCAGAGCATAATGTGGGACAGGAACTATGAAATCTCCTTTCCTTATCTTGAAAATTTCTCTCACTTCTTCAGGGCTTTCTGCACCGATGTCAATATACATGTCATCAATACTAAGCTTTCCTGATGTATCTTTTAAATGATGAACAGGAACAGAGCCTATCAAACCAATGATTTTTTCACCTTCTCTATTGATGATTTCTACAGGAGAGGACATTAGGGTTCGTGGATCCCAACCACCAAGATTAGTAAATTTTATCAGACCTTTGCTTGAAACACTATGAACCATAAATCCAATTTCATCCAAATGCCCAACTACCAGTATGTTTGGAGAACAACTAGTGCCTTTAAACTCAAAAGCTACAGAGCCAAGATTATCTTTTAACATATTGTCAGATATATCTTTTAACTCGTTTTCCATAAATTTTCTAACAGGTTTTTCATTACCTGAAACACCTGACAATAGCGTCAAATCCTTTAGTAATTTTGTATACTCCATTATTACCTCACAAAAAAATATCTTTTTACACCAATAAATATAGTATAGCTTATATGTCAAGAATTTTTGAAAAAAGTGGGTTTAGGTATTCGTGAGGTAGTCAGAGAACTAAAATATTATGTACTAGAAAAAAAGATTTTTTGTACCCCAATTTGCTTGGAGGATAATCTCCATTCTCCATTCTCCATTATCCATTATCCATTATCCATTTTCCATTATCCATTTTCCATTATCCATTACTTCAGCAACACCATCCTCTTTGTCTCAGTAAACTCATCTGTGCTCATTCTATACAGATATACACCACTACCAACTGTTCTGCCATTCTCATCGCGTCCATTCCAGACAACGACATGTCTGCCCATTTCATAAAACTCATTCACAAGGGACAACACTTTTTGACCTCTGATATTGTATATTTCTATATTTACATGTCCAGATGATGCCATGGAAAACGCTATATTGGTATCTGGATTGAAGGGATTGGGAAAATTCCAAAGTTCGTAATTATATACCATTGGAAGATTTTCCTCATCCTCTATAGCTGGTTGAGGACTGTCATCTGGTCCGTTATATGTCGCACCCGGTGCTATATAGATATTGTTAGTGTTTTGTGTATTAAGTTCATAATGGGTTATATTCAAGGTGCTGGTTTGTAACAAATTTAATCTCGAAATAGAGCAAAAATCAATATAATTTGGTGTTTCTGTATTTCCGGTAAAATTGTATTCAAGGCTATTATTAAGCAAATCATTGTAAAGCGAGATATGACCATTGTCGAGATTGATACTGGTTTCATTGATAGTCAATGTATTAATAAACCTCAAATCAATATTTTTGAAAGTCAATGAACCATAAACATCGCTAAACAGAACTGGTTCATAAAATATCACATTCACAGAACTACTGGGGTTTATTTTTATACTTTCGATAGTTATCGATTTTCCGTAGAGATTGATAGGCTCAGTAATCTCATACCATGTATCTAAATAATGTAAGTGAAAATCTTGAGTGAGATATATCGTCCCACCATCTTCCACTAGATTTATGGCATCTTGTAAGCCATAAGGAGTTTGAGCATAAACGATATAGACAAAAGGTTCACCTACAAAGGTAAATGAAATACTATCATCATTCGATCTCGATCCACTAGTGTGATTGATTCTTATGTTTAAACCTGAAAAGCTACCATTGGATAAAAAAGCGCTTGGGTTTGTATCATCTTTGAAAACAAGTAAACTATCGGCATTAAAAGCAGCACCTAAAATATTGCCTGTTTGTAATATATCATTTACGAACATACCATAAGGTCTATATAGATATAGATCAAAAGGTGTCCCATTCACGCTTGTAGACCCAAACAAATTACCGCTATATATTTCATCTGTTTCAGGTTTTGTTTTTACATCTTCATTTACTCTATAAATCAATAAGCCAGAATCAGGTAAACTACCATCTGATACAGCATTTGAAGTTTTAAGTCGGTTTTCTATGATAAAATATTCATTTTCGACATTAGGTATATTTATTCTGATAGCTATAGTATCTCCCAAAGTAAATACATCTCTCATAAGAGGTTTTATTGTATAGGTTGCACCAACAACTGGTGTAATAGTAGGGATATTAAAATCTTTTAACCAATTTGTGTATTTATGCTTTATATATGCTGACATTGATGGAGGAGATACAAAATATCCAGATATCCAATCAGACATTATGTCCCATGGGCCTACGGGATGAGAGTAAGAGTGAAGTTCTGAATACAATTCTGGAAATCCAAGCTCGTGTCCAAACTCGTGTGCCAAGATATAATTACCAATAAATTCATCTAAAACGACATTCTCATAATGTAAAATAAAGCTATCGAGTTTCTTGCCATTGATCATAGGTTTAGCCAATTTGGGATGATTTATATTTAAATAATTATGAAAATTGGTAATATGATAACCATAAAGAGTGTCGTTAGGATATCCTAAATCTCCTCTCAAAACTATTGTAACATTGTTAACAACACTTAGATTATTTAAAAAATCACTGACTGCATTGAGTATCAATGAAACTAAAATAGCTTCTTTTTTCCGTTTTAGTTCAATATCACTTTCCAAAAAATAATCAGATGAAATATCTGGTATAAAATAGGAAGCAAACACAGGAGTTATTGACAGATTTGTATAAGATACAGCATAATAATAATCCATAAGATAATAAAATTTTGTTTTTATTTCTTGAGGAATATCTTGATCTTCTTGATCATTAAACCTTATATACATAACAACAGATATTATTTCGTCTTCTGTAGGACATTCAACACTTGTAGTATCACTTTGGATTGTATGATTTAACAAATTGTTATTAATTTTCCTACTGCCATATCTATTGAATTCTTTAATAGATTCTCTTCGTCTTCTATTTAGTTCATCTGCTCTCTCTATGGATAATCTTATGTCTTTATCCAATCCAAGCATTTCTGGATCGTAGAGATGAATAGGCTTACCAGTCGAGCTTAATTGCCCAAGTGAGTCTTGATATGCCCAGCAATAGTATTGTGAATCTTCATCTAAAACTATAGTGAAACCGTTTTTTCTGAGAAATTCATCTCCTAGATTTCTACTATCGCTCATTACGTATTCAAACTCAATTAGAGTCCCATCCGGTTGTGTTCTTGAAAAAAGAGCAACTAATTCCTTAAGTTCTTCATTTACCCACATATTATCTAGTACAATTTCGGGATAAACTTCCGTATCCCTTGATGCCAGCAAGATGGTCATCATAATTAAAATCATAGCTAAAGCTACGATTTGTCTGATTTTACAATTTTGGATTTTCATATTTAGCTCCTTGTTATTTATTTTTTATTTACTTTTTGCCATTTATTTTATTAAACAATATTTGTCAAGATTTATTTTATATTACAAATATGATGTAATCTGTAATTTGCTATAAGATACGGCTTGATAATATTCATTTAATGCATCAAATTTCATTACATATTCATCTGTAGGAAACTCATGAGGTCCTTGATCATCAAGACTAATATAGATAACAATAGATTGAACTTCGCCATTTGTAGGACATCTATTGGGTGTATTTCTCATGTTTATTATAGTCCTAGGTCTTTGTCGCACGCCCGGAAGATCTGACTCTATAAATGCTTCTAATATCTCTTGAATTATTTTTATTGTAACCTCTTCAGAGTATCTTATATCTTTTTCAAACCCAAGTTCTTCTGGATCATATAGATGTGCAGGATATTCTGTAGCCCTTAAACGTCCTGTTTCATCTTGATATGCCCAACACCAAGAACGAATATTACGATCATATTGAAGCGTGTACCCGTTAATTCTGTAAAAATGGGTGGGATTATTGAATCCACCACGGACTCGCTCAACTTTGAGAATAGTTCCATCTGCTTGAGTTAATTCCCAATCCATAATAATCTCTCTTTCATTCCATGTTCTTTTTGGTTCATTTTCTTGAAAAACAACAGAATTGGAATTTACTGATAGCGATGCCAGCAAGATGGTCATCATAATTAAAATCATAGCTAATACTACGATATGTCTGATTTTACAATTTTGAAATTTCATTTTTAGCTCCTTGTTTTTTATTTTTTATTTATTTTTTGCCATTTATTTTATCAATCTATAATTTGTCAAGATTTTTTTTTATTAATATGGTGTGATATTTAATTTCCCATAAGACACATCATGAACGGCCAAACTTACATAATATAAAAACATACTCCGTAGGAGTCGTGGCTTGGTAGAAAAAGTGACACCCTCCCCAACATCGTTATTCTGTTAGGAATAATGCAAAAATTATTTCGTAATTCTGCAAATAATCTCTTATACCGCTACTAAGAAAAATATCATTTATATTTTTATTTCTGTACCACCGACTTTGTTTTCCATTTTCCACCTCTATAGCGAGAATAAGCGAGTAAAAAACCAACTACCCAGGATATTGGAGCACCCCACCAGATACCTCTGCTGCCGAGACCTTCCCAAGCGTGCAATTCATATCCCAAAAAGCTCACACCTTTCCAACCTTGAGACAAAATTATTGCCACTGGTATCCTGACACACCACAAGGCTATCATTGTATTTAACATCGGTGCAGTTGCATCGCCAGCTCCTCTTAATACTCCGTTGGTCATAAACATAGCAGAGACAAAGATATAAAACATACTGCATGTCATCAAGAATTGAGTGCCTACCAATTGAACAGCAGGATCAGGTGTAAAAAATGAGACTAAAGGCATTCCGAGTGTAAGAAATATAAGTCCTAAAATAAAAGATATTCCACAGGATATAGATAGTGCTGCTTTATACCCTTTTTTTATTCTGTCTATTTTTCCTGCCCCCACGTTTTGTCCGACAAAATTTGTTAAAGCTATAGAAATATTCATTGCAGGCATCATAGCAAAAGAATCTATACGAATAGCTACAGCAAAACCAGCCACAGTTTCTGTCCCAAAACCACCTACAATAGAGGTCAGAGCCACTGCACTTAGAGCTACAATGGTCTGCTGAACGCCGGCTGGAAAACCTATTTTAACGCTTTTTCTGAAGATTTCTTTATCAAATTCGAGGTTTATAAATTTTATATTGATAAAATCATGTTTTTTATTAAGCCATATTATCATCCCCAAGAAAGATACACCTTGCGAAATCACAGTGGCTATTGAAACTCCTGCTATTCCCCATTTAAAAACAAGCACAAAGAGCAAGTCGAGCAAAATGTTCAAGATGGTCGTAACCATCAAAAAATACAAAGGTGTCTTGGAATCACCTAAACCTCTTAAGATAGAACTCATTCCGTTATATCCAAACATGAATATCACACCTGCTATCAGTATTCTAAAGTATACAGCAGCATCAGTAACCACCTCTTGAGGAAAATTCATCCAGATAAATATCTTTTCAGAGAAAAAATAACCAAATATTCCTACTATAAGTCCAGATGTAATCACAAAAATCATCATTGTGTCGATAGCTTGTTTGACACGATGCATATCCTTGGCTCCGTAATACTGAGAAATAACTACGGACATACCCATTGTTAAGCCCATAATCATCGATATTAACACAAATATTACCGGAAATGAAGCCCCTACTGCTGCCAGTGAGCTATTACCCAAAAACTGTCCCACAATGACACTATCTACAACATTGTATAATTGTTGAAAAACACTACCTAAGAGCATAGGCATTGAAAATTTCAAAATGTGATTAAATACACTGCCTTCTGTTAAATCTTTCATAAAATCCCTTTGTTTGTAGTGATGATTAACTAATACTATACTTGGAACAATGGAGTATTCTCATATTGAGACGAAACAAGTAAATCCAACTTTGCTTGCATTGTGTCTAACATATTTTTCATTTGTGAATATGCTAAATCTGGGGTATTGTTTATCTCACTGAGGTGAGCAAGGATAATTCTTTCATGCTGATCACCTAAAACCTCTTCCACCAGATTTGTAGCCTGTTCGTTTGATAAATGTCCTGATTTGCTTAATATTCTTTGTTTTAAATACCATTCATAAGGACCATCTCTGAGCATTTTCACATCATGATTTGATTCGAGGACGATTGTTGTAGCCTTTTTTAGATTAACTTTTAATAAATTATGGGCAAAACCCATATCAGTAGCTATTAAAAGTTGTCTTTTGTCGTCATCAACAGGGTGAATTAAAAAATTACAACTATCAATAGCATC
The DNA here is from genome assembly GCA_009777575.1 of Candidatus Cloacimonadota bacterium. GTDB lineage: Bacteria > Cloacimonadota > Cloacimonadia > Cloacimonadales > WRIO01 > WRLO01. The sequence goes on along the minus strand of WRLO01000001.1, from coordinate 143,693 downwards.
ATGAGGTGAATTAAATGGATGAATTATCAGGCTACCAACCTGTATATAATTTCCGGTTTCAAAGAAAAATGGCTCTTGATTTATTTTCCCTATTTTTTTTTCAGAGTATATAAAAGTAGGATGTGAAATGTAAATTGGAGCAGCTGTTTTTCTATGTAAAATTCCGGCTCCTCCAACATGATCTGAATGTTCATGACTGATAAATATTCCATCAAGTTTTAAACAATCAAGACCTAAATCTGTTAAACATTTAGAGAAATATTTAAATGATATACCGGCATCTATGACTATTTGAGTGTGTCCGTTCTTTACAAAGACACAATTTCCTTTACTTCCGCTGGTGATGACGCTAGTTTGAAACATTACCCTAAATAAATATATCTATTATTCAGTTTATCATATTCTGTCCATTGAGCTTTAGGATCTATCGCAGATTCCATCAACTGATGAGTGCCAATGGCTTGCGCATCCAGATTATCTGCAAAATGCAATATAACTGCTTCAAGGGTTTGTGGCACTTTTACAGCACCTTTTTCAAGTTCGCCATGATGAGAAATAATCAAATGTCTCAATTTCATCAGCAAATTTGCTGGAAAAAGATTTATTTCATTTGCTTTATTGGCTACAAACTGATCTCCTAGAACTATATGCCCTATTAGTCTGCCTTCATCACTAAATTCAATCGACGGTAGAGTAGTATATTCAAAAACCTTTCCGATGTCATGCAAGATAGCGCCTGCAATGAGTATATCCCGATTAACTGGATACATTTTACTCACAAAATCACAGATTTTCATCACACTCACTGTATGTTCTATAAGACCGCCTACATAATTGTGATGCCAAGACTTTGCTGCTGGACAATAGCTAAATTTCATCCACATTTCTTTATCATCGAAAATAATTGATAATAATTTCTTTATATTTTCCTCAGAAATACTATCAATCATGCTAAAAAAGTCTTTTGATAGCTGATTGACATCCTTTTTTGTTTTTTGTATATAGTCCTCTAATTCATACTCGTTTTCATTTGCTTTTCTTATTTTTTTTACATTGAGCTGGATTTGCTCTTTATAATTTGTCACTAAAGCTCGGACCTTGACTACATCTTTTTCAGCATATCCGTCCATACTTGAAAGTGCGTTATTCCAAACATTTCCTGATATATGTCCTGATTTGTCTACGAAATCAAGCCTGATATAATAATCTTTTTTTCCTTCTCTCAATTCTTTCTTTGTCAGCAAAAGAAATATATCTATTTCTTGATTTAGATATTGATAAACATCTTTAACTTCTATTTTATCCATATTTCCTCCAGTTTTTTTCGTTTATGATAATCAGAAAAAATAAATTTCTTTTGAAATATTTAATCTGCTTTATCAAACAACTATCTATTTCAAAATCATAAATCTCCTTGTATGACTCCTTTCTACACCACTTTCTGTCCAATTAACTCTCATAAAATATATACCGCTTGTATTGATATTCAATGAGTCAATTGATAAAGAATTTTCATACAAATCCCTTGATACTATTCTTTGCCCTCTTATGTTATATATAGAGATTCTCACATTTTGTTGCTCTTTTGAATTTAAAAAATCGATATTAAGAACATCAGTATGCTTAATTGGATTGGGATAAAGAAAGACCTCTGGAATAATCGAGATATTAGGGTTTATATTTTCAGGAAAATCTATATCTTCAAGTGAAAATATATCATGATAATATATTTCTTTGGTGGCTCTCCTATTGAACCAAACAAATACCTCTAAGTCATTATAACTATTGTCTGACAATAGATTTATGTTGTATACAGGAAAAGATAATATGAGTTTTAAACCACTATCTGATTTGGGTAAATTTAAAGTAAATCCGGGTATACCGTTAGTTATATATTGAGTAACAACCTTAACCTTTCTTCCGGATATGGTCAAAGGTTGAACAAAGGCTGCATTGAAGATTATATCGTTGTCTCGAATAACCAAAAGGTCTGTGTTTTCGTTCATTATGGTATATTCCATTACGAGATTTATTTCATCTTCAAGAAAAGCGTCAAAGCCATGAGTGGTTATAAATGTTCTATCTGACAGACTTTGAATGTAATTGTCATTAAATTTCGTAAAAAAATCCAAATCTGAGAAATTTGAATACTTGAGATAGCCATTGAAATAAGTATGCTGAAACCCCTGATGGAGATATTGCATATGTCTCTGATATGCTCCTAATGTATGCAAGGGGTCAACAGAGTTTGCGAAATAAAACAAAATATCAAGATTTTCTGACTCTGTGTGAGTATCAATAAAATCAAGAAGACTCTCATTGAAAGCGTCTGATGATAGTGTAAAGACTTCCAATAAACTTCGTTCTTTTTTATGCTCAAAGACATTTGTTATCGCAGAAGCTGAGCTTCTAAGAAAGGGGTGACCTTCATTATTGCATCCTGTTTGTATAGATATATCATATTGAGCAAATTCTTGCGGAAGGTCTATTCCTCGAAAATCAATCATATCTGAAGAATAAATCTGACCAGCTGGCATTTCTGAAGATATATTTACAGTTTCTGTTCTAATAAAATTATTCGTCGAATTACTGATAGAAAGCGAAACATAGACATCTTTTACACTTATTGATGAATTATTTCTTATATTAAAAGAAGGTAAAAATGGCTCATTATAACTTATAAAAGTTGGAACAGAAAAATCTAAAATGTCAATCATCAAAATTGGTCTATCAAAACTTCCCACTAAATGAAATAATAAATCCGCTTCAAAACCATTGTTTCTCATGTTTCTAAAAATACCACTCGTAGGTCCAAATCGGTCAAAAAAATAACTGTGATTCCCACCACCTAAAGATGCTGAAACACCTATATCAGTGATATTATCTGGAAATCCAAGAACTATCCATGAATTTGTTATAGATATTTCTGTCTCAAAAGGTATAGTATTCCAGCCAGCTATGAGATTTATGGTAGTATTAAATAATATTGTTCCGGGCTGTGTTACTATTATATCATGCTGAGGAATAACATTTTCATGTAAAGCTATGCTCACAGCAGAAATAGATTGAGGCATAAAAATACTGATGGCATTTGCAAAGAATACAACATCAACAGAATCGGCTGGAGGAAAACTAATCATATCATTAATAATAAAATTTACAGCCCATCTGTCTGTTCCATAAAACAATAAATCATCAGTATAAGAATGATGATATAAATCTATCCCACTTCTTATTGTCTGTCTGACATCTTGCGAGCTACTACTAGTAAACCAAATATATTCACTGATGCCATCATTTAACCATTGGGTTACCCCCAAAATACTCCCTATACAAATAAAAATCATCAAAATAACAATAAATAATCTCATTATCTGCTCCTATTCCTAAAAAGACGGATTTATCTATCCAGTTTCTTATTTATTTAATTAAATACATTTTAATATTTTTATTAAAAAAAATAGCCTATCTCCTTTTTCTATAAAAGATTGCGAATTAAATAAAATACTCATAATCAGACTTTATTTTACTTTTATGACATTTTTAAAAAATAACTTTTTTTGTCAACTATTTTATCATTTTGAAAAGCACTACATTATTTACATCCCCTATCTAATACTATTCTATATTTAAAATGTAATTCGATCTTTCCAGTTCGAGTATATTTCAATCTTCAGATGGAAATCTGAAGTCACATTCTTTACGAGTAACAGTATTATTCATCTTGTTTTTCATAAACAAGAAATTGATATTTTATATTTTCTTTCGTCTCAAAAATTTCACTTTCTTCTATCAAGCCCCATGAAGGATTATTACTGAAAGGTGGGATGTGTTTATCAGCTTTAAATTTGTGATAAATCTTAGTGACATAAGCTTTTTTACAATAAGGTATAAAGAGTTTATAAATCATTTCACCACCAATAATAAAAACCTCTTTATCACTTGATTTTACTATGCTCAGGACTTCATTTACATCATGACAGATGATTGTTTTGAAAACTGGAATCTCAACATCTTTTTCTGGAGGCAGAAGGGATGCTGTCGTAACTGTATATTTTTTATCTTTTGATAAAACTATATTAGTTCTGTTTTTCAATGGTCTTTGACCTGGTAAGGACTCAAAAGTCTTTCTACCCATCACGACTATATTTCCCATTGTCTTATTTTTAAAATATTTCATGTCCTCACTAATTCTTATCAATAGGTCATTTTTGTATCCAATTGCCCAATTTTCATCAACTGCAACTATGATATTCATATTATTATCCTCAATTCTTAATTCCTTTCAAAGTCCACCCTACTGCATCCACAATCTTCACTTTTACAAACTGATTAATTAGACTTTCATTACCATCAAAAACCGTTATTTTAAAATCTCTTGTTTTACCAGACATTTCATTTGAGTTCCTTTTACTTTTACATTCTACATAGACTTCTTGGATACTACCTATCTTTTTCTTGTATTTTGCAGTAGTGATTTCTGTCTGTTGGTCGATGAGGTTTTGTAGTCTATACAAACGAGTAGTTTCAGGGATAGAGTCTTCAAAATCTGCTGCCTTTGTCCCTGTTCTCTCTGAATATTTAAACATATAAGCAAAATCAAATTGTATCTCTTTCATGATGTTTAAAGTATCGAGATATTGCTCTTCTGTTTCGCTAGGAAAACCTGCGATTACATCGGTAGTTATTGCTATATCTGGCATAGCTTTTCTTAATTTATTTATCAAATTTAGGTAATGTTCAGCAGTGTATTTTCTATTCATTTTATTTAAAATTTCGTTATTTCCAGATTGTAGCGGTAGATGTATATGCTCACAAACCTTTTCGTAAGTAGCCATTGTCTCAATAAGTTTATCTGAAAGATCTTTGGGATGGGAGGTGACAAATCTGATTCTGCGGATACTATCTATCTCATTTGCTTTTTGTAATAAATCAGGAAAATCATTGTTTTCAAAGGAATAAGAATTAACATTTTGCCCTAAAAGTGTGACCTCAAATGATTTGTTTTGTCCTGCAAGCTCTATCTCAGAAAGTATCTCTTTTATAGGGCGACTTCTCTCTCTCCCTCTTGTAAAAGGGACAATACAATAAGTGCAAAAATTGTTACAACCTCTCATAATAGTGATAAATGCATTTAAAGGGTTTGACCGAGTAGGATAAAGGTCATTATAGATTTCTGCTTGATTTAGGGTAGTTTTTGATATAAAATCGTTATTGTTTAGGCAATCTTCTATTATTTCAGGTAATAAAGAGTATTGGTCTACTCCTACCACAAAATCAATTTTTTTATTTATCTTTTTTAACTCTTCTCCGAGCCTTTGAGCCATACATCCGACTATGCCTACAAGTAAATTATTTTGGTGGCTTTTTCGAGAGACTTCGCTCGTAATCCTGCCTATAACCCTTTTTTCTGCATTTTCTCGGACTGAACATGTATTAAAGATGATTATTTGGGCATCATCTATATTTTCTGTATGTGTCAAACCAGCATTATTCAATATCGATACAATCAATTCGCTGTCTGCTACATTCATTTGACAACCGTATGTTTCTATTATAAATTTCATATATTTTTTTCTTTTAATATCTGATATCATCTCGTTTTTAAGAGACTGTTATTCTTTTTTTCTGCCATAACTTTTAAATAAACCTATCTTTGTTTTATTTCAGATGCTCAATCTGTCTTCAAAACTCCAATATTAACGCCTTCATAATAAAAACTTAGTATATCTTTAAAGTCATGTCCTTGTAAAGCTCTTACAATAGAGCCTATTTGGCACATACCCACCCCGTGTCCATGTCCATTGCCAATAAATTTTACTTTTTCCCCCTCTCTTTGAATAAAAAAGAGACTCGATGGTAGGTCAAATCTATTTCTTAGCTCATATTGTCCTGTTATCAGGACATCATTTGAAGAGGATTTTATTAAAACTTCTTCTATTCTCATGGAGGAATTTATTACATTGATTGAAATCTCTGATATATTTCTGATTGAAAACATGTTTTCAAGCTCTTGAATAGTAAAATCTCGTTCCCAATTTATATGTCTTCGACTCCAACTCGGCATTAAATCTATGTGTATACAATAGTTATCAATTTTTGAACTCAAATAACTATGCTGTGTTACCCATAAATCACCAGAATTTTCACTAATACCACCGCAATGAGAGGAATAAACCGCTTCTATAGCCTCTGTATTTTCTGACATTAGTTCTACTACTGTTTCAATATCTCCAGACCAAATTGAAGGTGTTTGAATTTCAGATAAAAGTATCATACTTGCTGTATCATGAACAGTTTGAAGTGAAAGAGGAGTTTGCCCTGTCAGACCACGATAAACCTGACAATGTGTATTACTACACAAATCGTATCCATCTGCTCTATGTCTGCCGTTCCTTATATGCCTGACAGAGATAGTTCTTGTGGCTACTGCTTGGGCTTTTAAGGCTTCAACTGGTGCGTTTCCACCTATTTCTGCTACGATAACTCCTGCGACATAGTCTTCAAGATTTAGGCGATTTATGACCCTCACTTGATTGTTTTGAGTTAATAATAGCTTAAATTCACCCAAATATGAATTGTTATTCAAACTCAAATTGTTTTCCGCATAAACATAAACTATTTCTCCATACTCTTTATCATTTATAGATATGACTCTATTAGATGATTTTACTAATATAGTATTTGTTTCTATCGACTCAATCAAATCTCCTGATTGGATGTAAAACAACGAGCTTTCTGTTGTTATTGTCTGCTGAACATTGTCAGCAATATGAACTTCTATTATTATACCGCTATTTGAGTATATTGAAATAATAAAAATTAAAAAAGAGATAAATATAAGTTTTTTTTTCATACTTTTTCCTATTCTTTCAAAAATTGCTATTATAACTGGATATTTTATTATTCCAAAAATCAATCCTACCTCCTTTATTGCAAACATCACAATTTCTTCGATTGCTTGAAGAGAAAACCGCATAACGCAAGAAAAGCTGGAATAACAACACTACCAATAAAGAACCCGAGAAGAAAAGAAAATACAACAAAGTTCACTTTTAGGTCTCTCTCTGATCCTGAAACATTTATGACAACAAGATAACCAGTTCTCATAAGATAAATAACAGCTATAGCACAAGAAGCTGCTAGAGAGATACTAAATGCTTGGTTGTATTTAGCTTTGATAGCTCTATAAATCTGTGCAATTATTTCTTCTATTCGGTCAATTTTAGGACAATTCATAAAGTTTCTTATCTTAATATTATTTATATTTATCGTTTTATGAAAAGCTTTGCTCACATCCAAATTCAAATCTAATAATCTCTTCGATTTATCTGTAGTTACTTCTATTCTTATACTTTAGATTTTTCATAAAGGTGTTTTATCTGTGTTTCTATCTCTTTGTCATCTATCTTTTTGTAGAGTGGTTCGAAATCACCAATTATATACTGTTCAGGTGTGTTTTGAATTTCTGACCATAACAATGGATGGTTCGTACTACTTCCCGCTATTACTCTTAATCCCCCCTTAATTCCCTCTTGTAAAGGAAGGCAAAGATTCATCATCTCTCTCATTTTGAGCATACTTTTAGGCATGATAGGATAAAAAACAATGCTGATGATTCTGAGAAGTTCAGCACAATGAAATAATATTTCTTCTGCTTGTTTCGGGTTTTCTTTAACTACTACCCAAGGCTTTTGTTCATCGAAATATTTATTACCTTCTCTTGCGAGATCAATGGTGAGTTTTATAGCTTTTCTGACTTTGAATTCAGCATAAGCTGTATGTATTTCATCTACAAACTCACTCCATTGTGTAAATCCAATCTCCGATTGGCTTGATGAATCGTAAACAGGAAATCTCAAAACACCATCAAAATTCTTTTTAGCAAAAGCAAAAACCCTATTTGCAAGATTCCCAAGCACATTGGCGAGAGAATTGTTCACAAGATTTTGAAAATCCTTCCATGAAAAATCTGCATCTTTAGTTTCTGGAGCATTTGCAGCAAGAACGAACCTCAAAAGTTCACCATCAAAGTCTTTAACAAAATCTTCTACCCAGATAGCCCAGTCTCTGCTAGTAGATATTTTCTCCCCTTCGAGAGTCAAATACTCGTTTGCTGGTATATCCCAAGGCATTGTATATTCTTTTTCTTGTCCCATTAGCAAGGCAGGCCATATAATTGCATGAAAGGGGATATTATCTTTCCCAATAAAATGGACTAGTCTTGTATCTTTATCCAACCAATAATCCTGCCATTTTTTTTCAGATTTACCCAATTCAAGAGAGGGGGATTCTATTTTATTCATTTTCTCTGCCCACTCAATAGTCGATGATATATACCCTATCGGAGCGTCAAACCACACATACAAAACCTTGCTCTCTGCTTCTTTTAGTGGAACTGGCACTCCCCAGTCTATGTCCCTCGTGATTGATCTTTCGATGAGTCCCTCTTCTATCCAGCCAAGTATAAAATTTTTAACATTGTCTTTCCAATTTTCTTTAGTTTCGAGCCATATTTTGAGCTGGTCAGAAAAGGCTGGTAGATCGAGAAACCAATGAGTAGTATCTTTTATGATCGGAGTATTTCCGCATATTTTACAGATAGGGTTTATCAATAGATTTGCATCAATGAGCTTTCCACAGGCATCACATTGGTCACCTCTTGCACCTTGACTATGGCAATGGTGACATTCCCCTTCGACATATCTATCTGGTAAAAATCTTTTATCATGCTCACAATAGGCTTGTTTTGTTAGATGAGTATTTATCTTATTATTTTTCAATAGGTTTAAAAAGAACTCTTGAGAAAGCTGATGGTGTTGAGGTCTCGAAGTCCCTGAAAAATTGTCAAATTCGATAAAAACTGCATCAAAACTCTCTTTTATGCTTTTGTGATAAAAATCTACTATTTCTTGAGGGCTTTTTCCTTCAGCTTCTGCCTTAATTGAAATAGGTGCTCCATGCTCGTCTGTTCCGCAGATATAAATTACATCTTCTCCGCAGAGTTTCAAAAATCTTGTGTAAATATCAGCTGGTAAATAAGCTCCAGCAAGATGACCGACATGAAGTTTGCCATTTGCATAAGGTAAGGCACTTGTTATTATATATTTATTCATTTTTTATTCCTTTAAATATTTGCTTTTTATGTCTTTTAATACATTGAGACCATAAGGTTTATCTATGACTTCTTGAAAACCCATAGCTTGATACTTTGGTATATCTGACTTTACATACATCCCTGTAGCAAGGATTGGGATAAAATCTTTGTTTATTTTGAAAAGCTCATTTAGGATATCTACACCATTTGTATCAGGTAAATTGTAGTCAAGTATAGCTAATGCTATTTCATGTTGATTTTCTTGAAAACAGCTCATAGCCTCTTTTTTATTCATAGCGATGAATGCCTCAACATCAATAAGCTCTAACATTTCTTGAGCGACCTCGCAGATTACCTCTTCATCGTCTATTATCAATACTTTATTTTTCATAAATACTCCCTATTTAAATACTCTATTACTTTTTTTGCTTCTGTCTGCTCTATGATCAGTTGAACCCCAATACCTTGATTTTTTATTGAGATTGGTTTTTCACAGTTGTTTTTTATAAAGGAATACATCTTGCTTAAAAAAGTTATGTCTCTGTTAATCCTATATCCTAAAAGATTTATTACCGTAAATTCATCATTTTCTAAATTAAAAGTCAAATTATTGGTTGATAATTCTTCTATAAATTTCTCATTATACTTTTCCTCGATGAATACTCTCGCTTTATTTATCCAAAATGGTTCCGAAACACTTGTGTATACATCGATATCAAATATTTCGGTATTAAATATAGGTATATCTTTATTAGAAATAATAACATCAAAAATCCGTATATTTTCTTTTTGTGATATAGCTTTTATCATTGTTTTCTCTACATTTTCCATATTATTCTCTCCTTTGATTGTCGTGCCTTTCGTAGGGGCAAGCCTTGTGGCTGACAATTTTTCCTCGCTGGTATCTAAAGACTTATGTGATAAGCCGCTACAATGCGTTGATAGGAGCGATTTCACTTCAATCGGCATCTTATATTTATATGCAAATTCTACTGCTCTTGAGTGTAAAACCTTTGCTCCAGTGCAAGAAAGATAAAGCATTTCTTCAAAGCTCAATTCATCTATTTTTTTTGCTTCTGAAATAATGTTTGGATCCGCGTTATAAACTCCATCTACATCTGTAAATATCTCACATCTATCTGCTTGTAAAAAGCTCGCAAGAGCTACAGCTGTGGTGTCAGAACCTCCACGCCCTAAGGTAGTGATTTCTTTTTCGAGGCTTACACCTTGAAACCCTGCTACTATAACGATCCTACCCTTTTGTAATTCTTCTGATATACGAAAAGCATTTACTGTTAATATCTTTGCATTGCCGTGAGTATTATCTGTTACGATACCGCTCTGTGAACCTGTAAATGAGATAGATTGAATATTTAATTTTTGTAATGACAATGACAATAACGCCATTGTTATCCTTTCACCAGCAGTCAAGAGCATATCCATCTCTCTTTGATTGGGAGTTTTAGTGATTTCATAAGCTAATTTAAATAATGAATCTGTAGTTTTACCCATAGCTGAAACAACCACAACTATATCATCTCCTTTTTCTTTCTCAAAGGCGAGGTGTTCTGCTATTTTGGCAATTTTATCTATGGATTCTACTGAAGTTCCACCAAATTTCTTTACTACAATACCCATTTATTTTACCTTATTTTAGCTTATGAGGAAACCATTTTTATATTGTCTATCAATCTTGTCTTGCCAATCTTAACCGCAAGCAATATTCTTGTATCCTCATCAATATATTCAACCTCTTGAAATGTTTTATCATTGATAAAAGCAATATAATCTATTTCTCCATTATTTTCTATTATTAATTCTTTCATATATTTTTTGATAAATTCGACTTCATAAACTTTTTCATAATAAAAATTTTTAGCTATTAATAAAGATTTATATAAACATATTGCTCTTTTTCTTTCGCTAAATCCATTTTTATCAAAAGCTCTTTTTTCTATTGGTTCATGTTTTAAATATACATTACGAGAACTCATAGCTAATCCATCAGACTCTCTGATTATGGGACAACGAACTATCTTTGATGAAAAATTTAAATCTTTTATCATTTTTTCGAGTATAAAAACTTGCTGAAAATCTTTTTCTCCCATATACATTAGATTTGGTTGAACTATATTCAGCAATTTTAGTATGATTGTAGCTACACCTCGAAAATGACCCGGCCTTGTTTTTCCGCAATATAAATCGCTTAAAATTCCAATTTCTACAAAGCTGTTAAAATCTTTTGGAAAAATTTCTGAATTATCAGGACAAAAGACGATTATTTTGGATATCTGTTTTGTTGATAATTCTGTTGGTTGGTTATCTTGGTAAGATTTATTTTCTTTTTTTAATGTCTCTTGTAAAAGATACAGATCATTTATAAGATTTCTTGGATATTTATCAAAATCTTCATTTACACCAAATTGTAAAGGATTAACATATATACTCACAACTGTAACATCACACTCTTTCAAAGACTTCTTAACAAGACTTAAATGCCCTTGATGTAAATAACCCATTGTCGGAACAAATCCTATTTTTGAATTATTTTGCAAAGATTTAATTAAGACCTTCATCTGTGAAATGGTTTTTATCACCTGCAATAATTCATTTGTGGTGTCCATTTGATTTATCCTTTTATTTATATTCAAAAATTATTTTTCTCATGTAAGATTGTATTAGTTATTCAATTCTCTATATCAAAATCTTTGTTATTTTCCTTTACAACGATGATTTTGGGTTGATGTTCTGATATTTCATCTTCATTTAGTAGAGCGTAGGACACTATTATCACTTCATCATTTAAATGGACTAATCTCGCAGCTGCTCCATTTATTCCAATGATTCCAGAACCTCGCTCGCCTTCTATCACATAAGTTTCAAAACGATTTCCATTCTGGATATCAAAAATATCAACCTTTTCATACTCTAATAATCCGACTGCATCCATCATATTCTTATCGATGGTGATACTGCCTACATAATACAAATCCGTCTGAGTAATAACTGCTCTATGAATTTTACTCTTTAATATGCATCTCAACATTTTTTACTCCTCTAAAAAAAGTATTGAACCAATATTTTTAACTAAGCTTTTTTGTAAAGGAAAAATTGATTTTTCAAAAAATGATTAATCTCAGAAAAAAAGACCTTCTTCTGACCGAAATTGATGATGAGAGTTATTCTTCTATCTCGACAGCATGGTTTGATATAGAAATTGACGCAAATGAAGCCAATATTAATTTATTACCTTAAAACTCTACTTTACTCTGTGTTCTCAGTATCTGTGGTTTAATTTTTGAGACAATTGACGAGTTATTACGGACGAATATAATCAAACCCAATAAATCATTTTATAAAAATCTATGAATGAAATTTTTTTGTATGACTATCACCAGGTTTCATTATTTCATAAAACTCAAAGTCAAGCTCAATTAAACAGAAATCAGGGTCATCGGCACCATCATAATATTGGTCAAAGAAATAACAATAATATTCAGCATCTTGCCTTGCATCAGGATCAGAGCATATCTTCGCTTTGCCAGTCATCTTTATATGACCTTTATTACCGATTTCATCTTGTATAGGTAACAATACTTCACAGAGTTTATTACTCTTTATTTGAGCTACCTTTGAATCATTTGTAAAGGTTACAAAGAAAAATCTTCCTTTGTAAAAAAATAATACCATTGTTCGTATTTTAGGTTGTAAATCAAGTGTTGTTGCAAAATAAACATATTGATTTTCTGAGATATAAGAGTATATCTCTTTTATTGAGGACTGATCATTAAGTTTTGACATAATTTTATTATCCTTATAAATTATTATTGGGTGACAATAAAAAAAAGAAGCATAATTTGTCAATAGTAAAGTTGTTTTTGTCTTTTCTATCTTTTTTTAATGCTCTATATGAGTAGTTGCTACGATCTCATATTTATCCTTAATAATATTTTCAATTTCTGTCGCGATTTTATGCCCTTGCTCTATTGTCATTTCCTTATCTAATCTTATATGAAAGGTCATTTCTTTGTGGACTATATAGTCATGAATATGGAAATGGTGTGCTTTTAAGTCGTTTCCATATTTATTTTTTATTTCATTCATGATATCGGATTTTAGTTTTTCGGATGGTTCCTCACCTAAAAGTTTAGTTACTACTTCTTTGAGTATTTTAAACACTGCATAAAATATCATCAAACCGATTATGATGCCCAATACGCTGTCTATCCACCAAAACTTTTTGGCAAATAATATACCCACTAAAACTATAACTGAAGATAATGCATCCGAGCGATGATGCCAACCATCTGCCATAACACTCGAATTACCTGTTTTTCTGCCTATATAAAATGAGTATTGAGTCAAAGATTCCTTCACTATTATTGAAACTATTGTGACAATAATTGCGCTAAATCCATAAATTATGGTTTTCTCATTGTTAAATCGAGTTATAGAATTTTTTATGAAATCAAATGCTATTATTCCTAAAAACATCGCAATAGTTAGTGAGGCTATGTGTTCCCAACGACCATGACCAAATGGATGCTCTTTATCTGCTTTGCGGGAAGACAATTTTGATGCTATAACTACTATGACTGAGCTTAAAGAATCCGATAATGTATGCCACGCATCAGCTGCTAACGCAATAGAGCCTGTAATAACTGAAACCCACATTTTTGCGATAAATAACAAGCTATTGATGAGTATAGAAACCGTTCCTGCTATGTAGCCACCCTTTGTTTTATCCATTTGTTTACCTCCTGGCTTTTTTTACCCCTCTCCAAAAAATATATTAATTATATTTTACCTTACACATTGCTATGGCTTATGCTATGTTCCCCACACATTTAGGGGGGGAATTTGAAATCATTTTCCAGTTTTTTTCTCTCTCTTCCACCAAAAAAATTATTGAACTCAATTTGTCAAGTTTTATTTTCAAAAAACAACTTTACAAAAAATGCTATTTAAATTTTTTGGCATTTGGAGGATTTATGAATTTAAAGATTAATAACATAAATCACGAGTTTAATGTTGATAAAATATCTATTTCTGAAATACTTAAGATTTTGAATTATACTTTCCCTATTATTATTGTTAAACATGGGGAGAATATAATCCAACAATCAGACTTTGATAGTTATTATGTATGTGATAAAGCTGAAATTACTATTATGCATATATTTGCTGGTGGTTGAACTATAAATTTATCCCAATAGGAGGATTCAATATGAAATATCTTAAAGGAAATTCTGATCTTTGCACAGGATGTTTAGCTTGTGCTGACGCTTGTTCTGAATTGTTTTTCAAAGAAAAAAACATTCAGAAATCTTGTATCAGAATTAATCAAAATGACAACAAGAACAATATTATTGTTTGCAATCAATGTGGAAAATGTATGCCTTTGTGTCCTACACAAGCGCTGAGCTACAATTCACAAGGAGTCGTAATCCTTGATAAAAATGAATGTTCTGGTTGTTTAATTTGTGTCGCTGAATGTCCATGTGCTTGTATGCATTATTTAGTTGAGGAAAATGCTCCTTTTAAATGCATTGCTTGCGGGATTTGTGTAAAAAAATGTCCTGTTTCAGCTTTAGAATTGATTAAGGAGTAATTATGACTATGAATATCCAAGAATTAAAATCTAAACATAAAACACTCAAAGTGTTTAACTACAAACTAGGAAATATCGATAAAGGATACAATAAAAGAACTCTTTATATTAACCTTTCGAACAACGATATCAAAGAAAAACCCGTTTCTGATCAGATGATTGACAAATTTACCGGTGGAAAAGGTTTTGATATGAGACTTTTGTGGGATGCTGTAAATGAAAATACCAAATGGTATGACCCAGAAAATGAAATTTGTATGGCTACTGGCCCTCTCGGTGGTAATACTAATTATCCAGGTAGTGGTAAAACAATAGTTGTAACATTATCTCCTATGACTGGTATTCCGATTGACAGCAATGTTGGAGGACATTTTGGTCCTTTTTTAAAATTTTCTGGATTTGACGCCCTTGAAATTCAAGGGAAGGCAAATAACGATGTGATTATCTATATCGATGGCAACAATGGCAACATAAAGATTTTTGAAGCTCCTCTTGAAGCTCATGATAGCCATATTCTCGCTGAACAATTACATGATATGTTTGCTGATAATGAAAGAGAAAAACAACATATTTCTGTAGTTTCGGCTGGTTCAGCTGCAGAACACTGCTATTTAGGCATGCTGAACTTTTCTTTTTGGGATAGAGCAAAAAAACTTCCAAGACTCAAGCAAGCTGGAAGAGGGGGGATTGGACATGTCTTTAGAAACAAAAAAATTAAAGCTCTTGTTGTTAAATACTCAGGTTTAAAAGCTGATTTAAACAACCCTGTTGATATGAAAACTCTAAAAGAAACTGGTCTCAAATTGCACAGACAAATAAATAAACTCGATAGTAGCCAATTTACTATGAGAGAAGTTGGAACTGCAAACATCGTTAGTGTCATGAACGATTATGATTTATTACCTACTAAAAACTTTAAATACGGCTCTGACCCACAAGCAAACAAAGTTGATAAAAAAGTTTTAAAAACTCTCTTTACGCAAGGTGCTGCTGACGGGTGTTGGTTTGGTTGCTCTTTACATTGCGCAAAAGCGGTAGACAATTTTATTCCCAGAACAGGTCCTTATAAAGGGACTTCTGTTACCGTTGATGGTCCAGAATACGAAACTGTCGGTGGGTGTGCCTCAAACCTTTATATCTGGGATGCGAAGGATTGTGTTGAAATAAATTTTTATTGTGATACTTATGGTATAGATACTATTTCTTTTGGAAGTACTGTAGCTTTTCTCATGGAATGCTTTGAATATGGTATTCTTACCAAGGACATGACTGAAGGTCTTGATTTAACATGGGGAAATGCTGATTCTGCTCTTGAAATTTTACATCAAATGTCACGCGGTCAAGGCTTTGGGCTAAAAGTAGGAAAAGGAACTAGATGGCTTAAAAACTGGCTAATTAATGAGCATAACGCTGATGCTGCTTTCCTTAAAGACATTGCTATGGAAGTGAAAGGTCTCGAATATTCTGAATATGTCTCAAAGGAATCCCTTGCTCAGCAAGGTGGATATACTTTTGCTCTCAAAGGTCCTCAACATGACGAAGCTTGGCTCATTTTCATGGATATGGTTAATAATTCTATGCCTACTTTTGAAATGAAAGCTGAAGCACTACATTATTTCCCTATGTTCAGAACTTGGTTTGGTTTACAAGGTTTATGTAAATTGATTTGGAATGATACTATCCCTGAAGGAAACAAAGACACTCCTGAACCTGCAAAGGTTATGGAGCATGTCCATAACTACCATAAAATTTACACTGCTATTACTGGTAAATTTATGGATACTGATTCGATGATTCTCCAATCAGAAAGAGTTTATACTTTCCAAAAAATATTCAATCTCAGAATGGGTGGTGGTAAACGCTCTGATGACCATCCACCATATCGCGCTGTTGGTCCTGTCACTGAAGAAGAATACTTATCTAGGCAAGAGAGGTATGACAAACAACTTAAAGAGGAAGTGGGTGTAGATCCCTCAAATATGACTCTTCAAGAAAAAATGTCTGCTCTCAAAAAACACAGAATGGATAAATATGAAGTCTTGACTGACACTGTCTACAAAAGAAAAGGATGGGATAAAAACGGTGTCCCTACCCTTGAACACCTAAAAAGAATTGATATGGAACTGCCAGAACTTATCGATGTTGTTGAAAAGGTGAGAGTGAAAAACTAAATTATTTAATCCCCTCCACATTTATTCCCCCCAAATTTATGGGGGGGGGGGCAGGGGGGGGAATTATGTATTTTCATGCATGGCTGGTAATGGCGAAACCACCATAAATTGTAGGGGAAACCTTGCGGTTATCCCTGTTCAATATGCGGGCAACCGCAAAATGGATATCCTAGATGATTATTATCCTGTTGCAGAGAGTGAAAAAAATATATTGAGGTTTACTGAATGGAAGAAAACAAAGTCATTTTTTCTATGGATAGGGTTGGCAAGATTTACCCTGTTAATAAACAAGTTTTGAGAGATATTTCTCTCGGTTATTTTTATGGTGCAAAGATTGGCGTTCTCGGTCTAAATGGAAGCGGAAAAAGCACTTTACTTCGCATCATGGCTGGTGAGGAAAAGGATTATGTAGGTCGTATTTCCATGAGCAAAGGTTACACTATCGGTTATCTTGAGCAAGACCCGCAGCTTGACCTTGAAAAGACAGTTCGTGATATAGTTGAAGAAGGGTGCCAAGAAATAGTAAACCTCATCAAGAGATATGACGAAATAAACAATTCTTTTGCAGACCCCATGTCTGACGAAGAGATGAATAAACTTCTCGAAGAACAAGGAAATTTGCAAGACAAACTCGATGCTTGCAACGCTTGGGATCTAGAAAGTAGGCTTGATATGGCTATGAATGCTATGCGCTGTCCACCCTCTGATATGCAAATCAAATTAATTTCAGGAGGAGAAAAAAGAAGGGTTGCCCTGACCCGCCTTTTACTTCAAGAACCAGATATATTGCTCCTTGACGAACCTACAAACCACCTTGACGCTGAAACTATTCTATGGCTCGAAAAACACCTTCAAGACTACAAAGGGACTGTCATTGCTGTTACCCACGATAGATATTTTCTTGACCATGTTGCAGGATGGATTCTAGAACTCGATAGAGGACATGGTATACCCTGGAAAGGGAATTATACCTCTTGGCTAGAACAAAAATCTCAAAGACTCGCTATTGAAGAGAAAAAAGAAGTCAAAAGACAACAACAGCTCGCCAGAGAGCTTGAATGGATCAGAGCTACCCCTAAAGCAAAACACGAAAAAAACAAAGCCCGTATCAAAAATTATGAAACATTATTAAGTCAAGATATAGAAAAACGGATTGAGACAAATGAACTTCATATTCCCGCTGGACCAAAACTCGGTAATACTATTATCAATGCAAAATCGCTTGCCAAAGCTTATGATGATAAACTGCTTTTTCAAAATCTGGATTTTGTCTTACCCGCTGGTGGTATTATTGGCATCATCGGTGCAAATGGTGCAGGGAAAACTACTCTTTTTCGATTAATCACAAAGCAAGAAAAACCAGACAACGGTGAAATTCTTATAGGAGAAACAGTCAAACTCTCTTATGTTGACCAAGACAGATTTATTGACACGGACAAATCCATTCTCGACATCATCGGGCAGGATAGAGAAGTCATGAATATCAATGGCAGAGAAATAAATGTCCGACAGTATATTTCTTGGTTCAACTTTGCTAGTGCAGATCACAATAAAAAGATAAGTGAACTTTCAGGGGGTGAAAAAAACAGAGTATATCTCGCTCTGACACTGCAAGAGGGTGGAAATGTTCTGCTCCTCGACGAACCGACAAACGACCTCGATGTCAATACCATCAGAGCTATGGAAGAGGCTTTGCAAAATTTTCCCGGCTGTGCTGTAGTCATCAGCCACGATAGGTATTTTCTCGATAGGATTTGCACGCATATCCTCGCTTTTGAAGGCGATAGCGCTATCAGGTGGTATGACGGCAATTTCTCTGAATATGAAGAGGATAAACTCAAAAGATTAGGTGAGAAAGCCCTTGTGCCAAAAAGGATTACTTATCGGAAATTGACAAGGGTGTAAATATTTCGAAGAGTGTAAATTATGGAAATACCAGAGCATATCAAAGAGTATTTAGAATTTGTAGTTAGTTGTATCAAAAAGACAATACCAGTCAGTGCGATTTATCTTTTTGGCTCTTATGCTATTGGTAATTTTCATGACCATAGTGATCTGGATATTTATATTATAACCAATGATAAATCAAAGAGAAAAATTGAATTAAAAAAAGAAGCAAGTAAAGCGATAGGATTTCCCCAAATAATACCAATGGACATTTTAGTGGGTTATGAAGATGATTTCATAAGAAGAAGTAATTTAATTAATTTTGTAGAAAATGAAGTGGTTACAAAAGGTATAAAAATTTATGCAAGTCAATGAAAGAAAAGAGCAAGAATATAAGGAAAATATAAAAAAAGATGCATTTTCTTCATTATTGAAACATAAAAGGGTAGAATTTAAAGATTATGATTCTATTTCTGCACTACACACTAAAATCTTTGAAATATTTGCATTTGGAGATTTGTAAAAATGAACTTACAAAAGGAGTATGACAAAATTCGTTTTTGGTTCAAAGCAACCATAACTAGTGTACAATATGATGATTTAGATTGGGATGGTGAAGTTTTGTATGTTTTATTAAAAAATAAAACAATAGAAACCTATACCAGAAATGATCTAGTGAACATAGGAATATTAGAATGATTTTCAACATAATTAACTCCGAAGAGTATGGTGCTGTCATCGATATTTCAAACCTTATTGGTGCTAATATAGGCTCAGAAAGGAGATATTGTGATTTGTTTTCTGAATAAGGATTCAAGAGCCATTTACTTTATTTTACATAGAGTTAATAATAGATATTTAGTTAATATCAAATATATATACTAAAGATTTACATTAAACTGATGTGAAAAAGGACACAAAATGACAAGTAAAAAATCAAATGTTTTGGAAGTATTATTTAAAGAATGTCAGAAAAAGAACGATTATGTATTTCATAATATATTAGTCAAAGAAATTTCAAGAAAAATTGGTGTAGGAAACCCTTTTGATGTTACTAAACTTGATAAAAAATCAAAACTTCCACAAGTATTACTTGATAAAGACTATGCAGTAATCCATTTAGGAAATGGATATCACAAATTTGTGAAAGGGATTGACAAAGTTTATCATACATTTGAACCTATTCAAAAAGAGATTGAATGGAAATATAGAAAATCACTACTAAACCTTTACAATACAAGTGAAAGTAATGTTATATCTATTGCTAATAATCAAAGAATTTTACATCATTTTCTTTTTAGTAAAGATAAAGAATTTGACGATGTAGATATAAAGAATCGACCTAAAACCTATTTTCCTCACAGAACGAAAGAATCATTTGAGTATTATTTTGATAAGGATACATTGATAACTTGTGATAACATACAAATAGAAATTGATTTAACGATTGAATATCAAGGACATGTTGGAGTTTTCGAGGTAAAAAATGGAACATCATCTGATTTCATTGTATATCAACTATATCACCCGTATTTATACTACTTCATAGCAAATAAGAAACCAAATTTTGAGGGTAAAATAAAGGACATCACTTGTGTATATTTGATTCGAGATGAAAAAGAAGATGACCTCATATTAAAATTTTGGGCATACACTTTTATTAATCCATATGACATAACATCAATAAAGCTAATAAAGTCTGTTGCTTATAAACTTATTAAGGAGACATAATAAATGTTAGACAATTTCCGCAACAAAGTATTCAATGATGATGTTTTAAATATAATCAAAACCATACCTGACAATTCGATCGATATGGTTTATGGAGACCCTGACTACAATGTCGGGATAAATTATGCTGGTAACATTTACACCCAAAAATGGAACGATTATATATCTTGGTATATAGAGCTGGCGAGAGAAAGCATGCGAATTTTGAAACCTACTGGTAATCTTTTTATGATGAATTACCCAAAGCAAAACGCCTATCTCAGAGTAAAATTTCTCGATGAAAGAGCTTACGAAGTCCATGACTATGTTTGGGTTTATAACACCAATGTAGGTCATTCACCTAGAAAATTGACCACAGCTCATAGAAGTATTTTACACGCTACAAATAGCAAAAATAATGCCTTTTACAAAGAAAATATTGCTATGCCATACATGAACCCGACTGATAAAAGGATAAAGCAAAGAATTGCGGATGGACATAAAGGTAGGATGCCTTATAGCTGGTTTTACTACGATTTGGTGAAAAATGTGAGTAAGGACAAAACATTTCACTCTTGTCAGATTCCTTTGCCTCTTGTAGAAATGCTGATAAAATCATGCACAAAAGTCAATGATGATTGTTTTATTCTATTTGGAGGCAGTGGAAGTGAGCTAGTTTTGTGTAAAAGCCTGAAAAGAAATTTTATCAGTTGCGAACTGCATGCAGATTACTATCAAATGATAATTCATAGATTGGGTAGTAATAATGGTTTTATAAAAGATGAATATAGAATTCAAAGTTTAATTAATAAGAATAAAAAAGATGTCTTAATGAACACTCTTTTTGATATATCGGATGATAACTAAAATAGTTAATATGAAAAAAAATCCCAAAATCCTCACTATCATAGCTGGCATTAATGGTGTCGGAAAGAGCAGCTTTTCTGGTGACAAAGACCTTGAAAATCGCATCGATGTAGATAAAATCGCCTACGAAAAAGGTATCAATAATTTTGAAGAAGGTAAGGTAGCTTTAAAATGGTAGATGATTTTTTATACAAAGGATTATCTTTTGCCCAAGAGACTACTATTTCGGATAAAACCAAATTTATCAATGTCAAAAAAGCCATTTCATTGGATTATCTTATAAGATTGTTTTATATTGTACTTGATACAGTTGTAGAGTCAATAATAAGAATAAACAACAAAATTCGTAGCGGTGGACATAATGTTGATACGAAAGATGTCCTGCGTAGATTTGAAAAAAGATTTGAAGTCCTAAAAATACTTTTACCCTTATGTGATGAGGTAGTCATTTTATACAATGGAAATGGATTTGTGAAAGTAAGTGACAAAAATGAATGGTATCTAAAAATAAATAATATTAATAATTTGTAATCACTAATTAAATATAGGAGTAACAATGTTTACAAGCAAAGAAATCAGACAACAATTTATAGATTTTTTCATCAAAAAAGGGCATATATTTGTAAAATCATCCTCAGTGGTGCCAAAAGATGACCCGACTTTATTATTTACAAATGCTGGAATGAACCAGTTTAAGGACATCTTTTTAGGTAAAAAAGAAGCAGAATACCCAAGAGCAGTTAATAGTCAAAAATGTATCAGAGCTGGCGGAAAGCACAACGACCTTAACGAAGTCGGAAAAGATGGTTATCATCATACTTTTTTTGAGATGCTCGGTAACTGGTCTTTTGGTGATTATTACAAGAAAGAGGCTATATCTTATGCTTGGGAGCTACTCACAGAGGTCTGGAAATTACCCAAAGATAAACTCCATGCCACAGTCCATCATACAGATGATGAGGCTTGGGAATTATGGAAATCTGAGACTGATATTGAGCATACACATATCACAAAGCACGGAGATAAAGACAATTTTTGGGAAATGGGTGAAACAGGTCCTTGTGGCCCTTGCTCTGAGATTCATCTCGATAGAGGTATCGATTTTTGTAACCTAAAAGATCATGACAATCATACCTGCTTAGTCAATGGTGATTGTCATAGATATATAGAACTATGGAATCTTGTCTTTATGCAGTTTTTGAGGCATGAAGACAAATCTCTGACTCCTTTGAAAAAAAAATATGTGGACACCGGGGCTGGTTTTGAGAGGCTTTGCCAAATCTTACAAGGTGTTAAATCAAATTACGAGACTGATTTATTTATGCCTATCATTAACCAAATAGAAATTATCAGCAATGTTCCATATCAAGAAGATACTGGAATGGCACATAGAGTCATTGCTGACCATGTCAGAACTCTTTGTTTCGCTATGTCAGATGGCGGTTTGCCAGCTAATGAAGGAAGAGGTTATGTTTTGAGGAGGATACTTCGTAGAGCTACAAGATATGGGAGAAAATTAAATATTAATGATACTTTCATACATAAACTTGTTGATGTGGTCAATAACTTAATGGGAGAGTGTTATGATGAGCTTAACTCTCAATCCATTCTTATAAAAAAAATTATCAAAGCAGAAGAAGAAAAATTCAATCAAACTCTTGACAAAGGCTTGGTTTTATTTGATGAACTTATTACAAAGCTCGGAGATGAAAAAATTATTTCTGGAAAAGATGCTTTTACTCTCTATGACACTTATGGATTTCCTCTTGATTTAACTATGATTCTCGCTGAAGAAAAAAAACTGACTGTAAATCAAAATGAATTTGTTGAAGAGATGGAAAAACAAAAGAAAAGAGCTAGAGAATCATCAAATTTCAGAGCGCAGAATGAGAATTTGCAGTGGAATAAATTTCGTGAGGATGTCCCTACAGAATTTTTTGGATATACAAATGATAAATATGAAGTTCATATTTTAAGATATGCTGTTATTAATGATAGAGAGATCAGAATAGTCCTTGATAAAACTTCCTTATATGCTGAGGCTGGTGGGCAAGTAGCTGATATGGGTTATATTTTTAATGATACTACCTTAATCTCTGTTGATGATGTCCAAAAAGTAGGTGATGTTTTTATCCATTATGGAAAAATTTGTCATGGTCATATATATGATGTTCCATATTTTACCCGTTTTCGTGTGAAAAAAAGGATAAGGGTAGAAAAAAATCATACCGCTACTCATCTTTTACATGCCGTTTTGAGAGAAAAACTTGGCGATCATGTTCAACAAAAAGGTTCTTATGTCGATACTGAAGGTCTGAGATTTGATTTTTCTCATTTTTCAGCATTGTCAGAGTATGAACTTGATTATATAGAAAAAAAAGTAAATTATCTTGTCAAAAGCTGTGCTAAAGTGAACACTTCTATCGAAGATTTTGATAAAGCTAAACAAGATGGAGCTATCGCTCTTTTTGATGAAAAATACGATAATGAAGTTAGAGTGGTTACTATAGGGCAATATTCAAAAGAATTATGCGGCGGAACCCATGTTTTTAATACAGGACAAATTGGCTTGTTTAAAATTATCAGCGAAACATCTATAGCTTCAGGAATCAGGAGAATAGAAGCTATAACTGGTCGGACTGCTGAAAAATATGTTAGCAATCTTGAAAAATCATTTTTCAAAATATATGAGCTTCTATCCGCAAATAAATATAATGTTTATGCTAAAATTAACAAACTTATTTTAGAAAACAAATCTCTGCTCAAAGAAAACGAAAGACTGAGAATTATGAGTTTTGACTTTAATCTGGATAGCTTACTAAAAAATATGGTAAGTATTAACTCTGTTAACTGCCTCTTTACTAAAGTCAATTCGCATGATTCTGATGAACTAAAGACTATGGGTGACCTACTTAGAAACAAAATAAAATCTGGTATTGGTGTCCTTGTTGCTGAATTTGAAGATAAAATTTCTATTTTAGTTATTGTTAGCAAAGATTTAACTAATAACATTTCAGCAGGAAAAATTGTTGGTGAACTAGCTACTGTTGTAGATGGTAGAGGGGGAGGAAGAGCTGATATGGCAATGGCTGGCGGTAAGGCTATTGAAAAAATAGATGATTTAATGAAAGCTATTCCTTCCATACTTGAGAAATTCCTCTTTTGATTGACTGAAAAGAAATGATTAAAATACTATTTATAAGGCTTAGCTCTTTAGGTGATGTTGTTTTGACTGAATCGACTGTTAGGTTTTTAAAATCTATTTTTAACGGTATAGAAATACATTATTTAACAAAATCTGAATATGCTCAGATGGTTAATCATTGTTTTGTTTTAGAAACTAATTTATCTATTTCAAATGAGTTAGATATGCAAAACGAGGATGCCAATATTTCTTTTCCTTTGATCCATAAAGTTCATGTATGGGATGATAAAATAAATTTATTGAGAGCTTTAAGAAAAGAGAAATTTGATTTTGTGATTGATTTACAAAATAAATTTAATACTTTTTTAATTAAACTCTTCTGCAGAGCTAAAAAAAATATCACTTATAATAAACAGCATTTATTAAGAAGATTGATCATAAAAAAAATATCTTTAAAACAAATTGACTCTGTCGTTTCTAATTATATTAACACTATTGATATTCTTATTAATAGTCATAAATGGAAAACGATAACTCAAAACATCCCGCTACAACTACCTAATCTAAGCTTCCCTGTATCATCACTGTATTACCCTAAGCTAAATGTATGTAAACACACGCTACTAACTGTTAAAGAAAAATTTATGAACTACAATATTCCAGCCGATAGATATCTAATTGGCATTTTCCCCGGGGCTTCTCATTTTACGAAACAATGCCCTTTAGCTAAATTTGCTAATTTTATCTCTGAAGTTCCAGATTATTGGAAATGTAGTTTTTTGATCTTCGGGAGCTGGAATGAAAAACTCTTATTTTTAAATTTAAAATCATTAACGAATACAAAATTGTATGATCTTGTAGGTGCTTTTGATATCACAGAACTAATAGCAAGCATCTCATTATTGGACTTGGTCATTACAAATGATTCCGGACCTATGCACATTGCTGCAGCTTTGAAGAAACCTCAAATTATTTTATATGGTGCTACTCATACAAGATTGGGCTTCAGACCCTTAAATGAAAAAGCAGTTGTTCTGCAAAAAAATATTCACTGCCAACCATGCTCTTTACATGGAGGTAAAACTTGTAAAAAAAATACCCTTGAATGCTTCAGAAATATAACTAGTTCTGAGCTTTTTGATGTGTTTCAAAAAATGTTTGAGGAAAATGTGTTGTTGGATGAAAAGTGAGAAACGAATGGAGAAAACGAAAAGTTATTATGAACGGGAACAAAATAACACCTTTTGTAAAACAATTTATGGATGTGAAAAAAAAACATCCTGACAAGTTGATTCTTTTCAGGATGGGAGATTTTTTTGAGACTTTTTTTGATGATGCCAAGATTGCTGCTAGAATTCTAGGCATCACACTCACTGCAAGAAACAAATCACAAGCAGATGCTCCAGCTATGGCTGGATTTCCATATCATGCCTTAGATTCTTATCTAGATAAACTTGTCAAAGCAGGACAAAAAGTTGTGATTGTAGAACAAATAGAAGACCCTAAACTTGCTAAGGGCATTGTTAAAAGAGACATTGTTGAGATTATCACACCTGGGGCTATTCTGGACGAAAAACTTCTTGCTGGAAATAGCAATAATTTTTTGGCTTCTGTGTTTATTGATTCAAAAGATAAAAAACAAGAAAACACTGAGGTTGTATTAAATAGCAATGAAAACAATTTTCAAAAATCTGCTATAAATCAGCAATTCACAGCGGGGCTTGCACTTCTTGACCTCTCTACTGGCGATTTCTTGTTCACTGAACTCCCTGTTTTGAACCTAAAAGACGAATTACTTAGACAAAAACCTAAAGAAATTATTGTAGAATGTGAAAATACCTTAGAAAAAATTAAAAACCTCGATTTAGACTACAATTGCACTTTTTCTATTCATAATAGCTGGTTTTATGATTTTGAGGAAGCAAATTCTGTTTTAAAAAGACATTTTCAAATTCAAACTATTGAAAGTATAGGTGGTAGAAATAAAAAACATGCCTTGATTGCTGCAGCAGCAGCTCTCACATACATAAAAAATCTAAGAAAAGAAGAACTGAATCATATTACTTCTATCAGATATTATTCTTTAGATTCTTTTATGGTTATTGATGAGACTACTAGAAGAAATCTCGAGCTTTTTCAATCCATGCGATATGGAGGACGACAAGGATCTTTGATTGATGTTTTAGATCAAACAAAGACTCCGATGGGGTCACGATTACTTTATCAATGGATGAGCTACCCTTTGATTAATATCATGGATATTTATTCACGACAAGATGCTGTTGAAGATTTCAAAGATAAAATAGCTTGGACCAAAGATTTAAGAGATTTATTTAATGAGATTGGTGATTTGAGTCGTATTATAAGCAAACTCGCAACTTTAAGAGTCAATCCAAGAGATTTATTAACTCTTGTGAGCTTTCTTGAATCTTCACCTGCTATCATTCAAGTATTGTCTGAATACAAATCATCTATGATTGCTGAGCTTAAAGGTAAAATAGGAAATTTTATTGATATTATCAATCTTATTAAGAACACTATCCTGCCTAATCCTGTCCATACAATCACTGAAGGCAATATCATCAAAGAAGGTGTCCATACTGAGCTTGATGAACTTAGGCAAATCTCTAAAGATGGTAAAAGCTGGATTGCAAAACTTGAAGAGTCTGAAAAAAGAAATACTGGGATTCCATCATTAAAAGTCGGGTTTAATAAAGTTTTTGGGTATTATATTGAAATAACAAATACACATAAAAACAAAGTTCCTAATCACTATATCTGTAAACAAACTCTTGTAAATTGTGAACGATATATTTCTCCCCAATTAAAAGAACACGAATCTAGGGTTCTCGGAGCTGAGGAGAGAATTAAAAGTATAGAGTACGAAATTTTTTCAGAACTAAGAAAAAAACTGAGTTTAAAAATTGATATTTTACTACAATATGTAGAAATCATCGCTCAACTCGACGTTTTAGCAAATTTCGGTTTTGTCAGTTGGCAAAACCGCTATGAAAAACCTGTTTACAACAATGAAGGCATCCTAAAAATGAGCGCTTGCAGACACCCTGTCATTGAAAAAATTCTTACAGAAGAACAATTTATTCCCAATGATGTCTATTTAAACAATAAAGATTATAAAATCGCTTTACTTACAGGACCAAACATGGCTGGAAAATCGACATATTTAAGGCAGATTGGATTATGTATACTTATGGCTCAAATAGGTTGTTTTATACCTTGTGAAGATGCAAATATTCCGGTTTTTGACCGTATTTTTACTAGAGTAGGGGCTTCTGACAATCTGGCTATGGGTCAAAGCACTTTTCTCGTTGAAATGATTGAAACTGCAAATATTTTACATTCTGCTACCACTGATTCTTTAATTTTACTCGATGAAATTGGGAGAGGCACTAGCACTTTTGATGGACTATCACTCGCTTGGTCTATTGTTGAGTTTATTCATAATACTCCGCAGATTTCTGCAAAAACACTATTTGCAACACATTATCATGAACTAACTGAACTTGAACATATCCTCGAAGGTGTCAAAAATTTTAATATTTCTGTAAAAGAATGGAATGAAAAAATCGTCTTTATCAGAAAAATTGAAAGAGGAGGAGCTGACCAAAGTTATGGAATTCAAGTAGCTAGGCTTGCTGGAGTTCCTCAAAAAGTTATTATCAGAGCTAAAGAAATACTAAAAAATTTAGAAGCTATCGAAATCAGTCCTCAAGGACTAACTGCAAAAATCAAAAAACAATTACATAACAATGCCCAAGTAAATCTATTTGACATTTTAGTAGAAGATACTTATCAAAAAGAACAAAAAATAAGTTCTTTGAAAGATATGATAATTGATTTAGATTTAAACAATTTGACACCTTTACAAGCATATCAAAAATTGGAGGAATTGAAAAAATTTATTTTAAATTGATTCCTTATACCACTCATTTCATTATTAAAAAAATTGACCTACGACACATGGATTCCATTAACATATTGTAACTATGCTGGTGGCATTATTTCCAAATCTAAATAAAGCCTACTGAACAACAGTAATTTTTCCAATTAGCCAATTATTTTTTTGGTCATAGAGTAATTTGGTCAGTCCAATCATATTTATTCTATTTTTTATTGGGTAAAAAACGGCTTTAAAAATTAGAACAAAAATAAGCCTCACTGCGTGGGCTATATTCATAGCGATTATCGATAGAGTTATTACGGATTTACTAGTTGTTTGAAGTTTTGTTTTGACTAGTCCTAAGCCATAAGACCCTTTGGCATAGCTGATTTTACGTTCAACTTCAACTCGTTTAATTTCGTTGAGTCGAGTCCGTTTTTTGTCTGCTACAACTCCTTTTTTAGGTCGTCCTAAGGGTTTTCCGAGCATCTCAATGCCATGTTCTTTGCAATATATTAGATTTTTTTTGTTACGATAAATCTCGTCTGCAAGTGCTTTTGCAGGATAATGCTCATTTCGTTTTTTCCATCGCTCAATGATATCAATAAAATCTTCACTTTCGTTATATGCATCATAAGATATACGTTCTAATCTTGTAAAACCCTCTGTGACACTAAGTTGTATCTTAGCTCCAAATTCACACTTTGCTTTTGCTTTGCCTCTAACAATAGGACGCACCCAGGGCTGACATAAACTCACAATACGATTTTTGACCTGATTTTTATTGTTTTTTGAACATTTCTAACTGCTGAGAAAATAATTGTTTAATTGTTAACAATCGTTTAATTCGTTTTAGCTTCAATCCGCTACCAGAGGACAAATATGCTTCTATTATTTTTAAATTTCTTTTGACGAATCTGATTTGTTGACCAATTCCTCTACGGATTTCTTTGCGAGTCTTGTTCTTTTTACGAGCTACTTTTAGATATACTTTTCGAGCTTTCTTGCGATATGTACGAGGTTTCTGGAGGCTTTAAGTATAAACTGTATGTTTTATGTAATGATATACACCCAGAAAGATCGCAAACATAAAAGTCGTCATATCAAATATTGCTTGACTTACAATTTGAAATTAAGGAATATTGTTATGAGATGTTCTTTGCCTACGAATTCAAAATTAAAACAGTAGAATTTGTCGACTTTGCTATGAGAAAAGGAATAACTTATATATCATAATTACGAGCATTGATGAACGAGCCACTAGATGAGTTATAGAGCGAAGAGTTCTATGAAGATAAAATTATCGAAACAGACACCTTGAAAAATGACATTGTAACGTAACTGACTGATAATAAAACCTTTCAGAAAATGTCATGGCTTTCACATGACTATTTTGCAGGGAGTTACAATTTGGAAATAAACTATTTAGCTATCGCTGTCTGACGGGTTTCTCTAATCACGGTCACCTTGATAATACCAGGGTATTGGATTTCCTGTTCTATTTTTTTAGCTATATCAGTAGCAACAAAAACGGTTTTTTCATCATTTATATTTGTTGGGTCAACAATTATTCTCAATTCTCTACCTGCTTGTATTGCATATGATTTGTGAACACCTTCGATATTGTTTGCTATGTCTTCGAGTTTTTCCAATCTTTGCATATATGTAGCCAGTACTTCACGTCTTGCACCCGGTCTTGCTCCAGAAACTGCGTCAGCAGCTATTACAAGAACAGCATAAACGCTTTCTGCGGGTATTTCCTCATGATGAGCTTCGATGGCATTTACTACAAGTTTACTTTCACCATTTTTTCTGGCAAAATTTGCACCGAGTATTGCATGTGAACCCTCTAACTCGTGATCTAGAGCTTTACCGAGATCATGTAAAAAACCGCATCTTCTTGCAATGTCCTGATCCAGACCAAGCTCAGCTGCCATTGCACCACAAATCCAAGCAGTTTCAATGCTATGTTGTAACACATTTTGCCCATAACTTGTCCGGTAATTCAATCTACCAATCAATTTAATGATATTTGAGGAAATATTGTGTATGTTTGTATCGAGACAGGCTTTTTCGCCCACTGATATGAGAGTTGAATCCATCTCTTTTCGGGTTTTTTCTACTAATTCTTCAATTCTTCCAGGATGAATCCTCCCATCAGAGATGAGTTTTTCGAGTGAGATTTTAGCAACTTCTCTTCTCACAGGGTCAAAACAGCTTAAAACGACCGCTTCAGGAGTATCGTCAATGATTAGGTCAACTCCAGATGCTTTTTCAAAAGCCCTAATATTTCTGCCTTCGCGACCAATAATTCGACCTTTCATTTCATCAGACGGTAATGACACCACCGATACAGTAGTTTCTGACACATGATCGACTGCTATTCGTTGGATTGCGGTAGCGATTATTTCTACTGCTTTTTTGTGTCCGTCTATCTTCAATTGTTCAATTTCTTTTCGTATTTCGCTAGCTGTGATAGTGCGAGCGTCGTCAAGTAATTCTTTTCGGATAGCATCAATAGCTTGTTCTTTTGTAAAACCACTAACTTCAAGTAATTTTTTCTTTGTATCATTGATTATTCGTTCTAGGTCTACTTTTCTGCGTTCAATGTCACTTTCTGTCTTTTTCAGTGTTTTTTCATACTCTGACAATGAAAATTCTTTTTTATCAAGGGTATTTAGTCTTTTTTCAAAGCTTTCCATCTTTTCATCGACTTTTTTCTCTTTAACCCTTAATTCTGATTGCCTTTCTTTGATTTCGTTTTCATAACCTTTTTGTGTTTTAAACCATTCATCTTTACCATCGAGAATAGCCTTTTTCTTCAAAGCAACTGCTTCTTTCTTACTAGTTTCCAGTAAATCATTCACTATTTTCTTGGTATTTGAAATTTCGTGAAAGGCTGTTTGTTTTTTACTGATATAAATCAGAAACGATATAGTTAAACCAACTATTAAACCCATGCAGGGCAACAATATATAAACTATGGGACTCATAGGTTATCCTCCATTTTTTTAGTTGTTAGAAAACAACTACTCAAAATATAGGACCCGCAAGTATCGTGTAGGTATTGTCCTTTGAACCTTTTTTATAAGGTGGGCATCTACCTTGCTGTAGACACATTCTCCAAAAGGTTTATATGGCAACAAGGGATCAATTCCCCATAGGACTTTGGTTCCATCACAATTTCCTATCACGAATACCGCAGGCTATATTTAATCTATACTATATAAAAAACCTTGAACCGTATTATTTAGCTTTTCTCTTTCGGCGACAAGCTCTTTAATTTCAAGTTTCAGTCTTTTATTATCTTCTAAAGCCTTTAGACAAGCCAATGTCAGAAGGTTGATATCTTTTATCCTTGGATACTGATTGACCAAAGAAATTATGTTCATTTCTAGTTCTTTCGCAAGGGCAATTACCTCTTCTGGCTCTTCACTCAGCAATCTCAAATTTACGCCATGAACCGACACATCAACTATTTGCATTTCAGGCATATTTAAATATCAAATTCACACTCAGATAGCAGTTTATCTATTCTTAAAGCCGCTGTTTTGGTGATGTTATCCAGCTCATTGTTTGAAGCATTTAGTTTTTCGATTTCTGACATTTTTTCTTGTAACTCAGCATCTAGTTGTATAACTCTTTGCTCTAAGAAATGTTTCTCACTAATAATTTGAGTTTTTTCATCTTCCAATTCGATATTACTTGTCAAAGTCTTTTCAAAATCTATTTTCAAAGCGTCATACTTTTCTTTGTAAGTAGTACACATTTTGATTAGTTTTTGTATCTTATCTTCCAGTGACATCTGAGTTTTGGGCTCTGGAGTTTTCTCACTTGGAGGTTTTAAAAAAAAATCTTCCATAATCTTACCTCATCTCTATTTTAAATTTATCATATAATCTATTGATTATTGAATTCATGATATTTTTTATTTGCTCGTCAGTCAAGGTTTTTGTCTCGGACACTAAAGAAATATTAATTGAAAGACTACGAAAACCTTCTGGTATTTGCTTACCTTTAAATTGGTCAAATGGTGTAACAAATTGAATTATTTTCGGATTGACTGCAACAATTGTTTTTATCACATCATTTATCCTATATTCTTCAGAAATAATAAAAGACAAATCTCTATATACAATCGGATATTTAGGTATTTCCTTAAATTTTGAAAATTCAAAATCTGCTATTTCCATTATTTTATCAAAATCAAAATCAAAGACATACACATCGCAATCGATGTCAAATTTTTGCAGAACTTTTTTGTCAAGCCTACCAAAACTTCCTAAAACAGCATCTTTTTGGATCATAGAAAAACCATTGTTGGGCAAATAAAATGGTTCTGAAGTAGGAACTATATCAATATTTTTTATACCAATATATCCCAACAAACTCCCGTCAAACATACCTTTTACATCATAAAAACTTACATCTTCTATCTTCTCTTTCCAGTAGATAGGGTTATACTTGCCTGCCATAACGCCAGTAAGTCTCCATTTTTCAGATAGTTTAGATTTTTTGTTTTTTCCACCTTCGTTTCGAAAAGGCAGATGTGATTTATTCAAATCATCTGTTTTTTCTGTATCATCTTTTCCTCGTCCATGCTCAAAAAACACTTTATTCAATTCAAATAGTTTAATACTATCAGCACCATGATTCAGGTTTAATAATGTATTTTTTAGTAAGCCGGGTAAAAGAGTTGATCTCATGATTGAAAAACTTTCACCTTGAGGATTTAAAATCTTGACCGTATCTCTTCGATTATCATCTTCGGCTAAATTTAACATGTCAAGGTAGATTGGGTCTGAAAAACTAATATTTACTGCTTCGAAAAAACCATTGTTCATGAATACATTTTTTATACCTCTACGAGTATAAAAAACACCTGTATTCATTATATTTTGCACCTCTGGACTTGATTTTACCTTTTCAAAACCATGCAAGCGAATTATTTCTTCTATTAAATCAATCTCTTTTAATAAATCAATACGAAACTCTGGAATTTCAAAATGTAATATGTTATTATTCTCTGCATCAGTCGTCGGATTAGGGGAGGTGATTTGAATTTTTTTTAGTCCCAATCGCTCCATATATCCCACAATCTCTAAATCTGAAATATCAATTGCGAGAAGTTTTCTTGCTCTCTCTGGTCGTAAGGCTATGATTTGTCGTTTTTGATGATTGGGGTATACATCTATCATTTCTGTTGCTAAAGCTCCACCTGCTAGTTTCAATATTAATTCTGTTGCCTCTGAAGAAATTATCTCACATGTTTTTTCTGCCATCCCTCTTTCAAAACGATAAGAAGAATCTGTATATATTTTTAATGAACTACTTGTTTTTCGAGTCAGAGAACTATTAAAACAAGCGGCTTCAAGAATAATATCAGTTGTATCTTCTGTAATATGTGAATTTTTTCCACCAATCACACCAGCTAAAGCTATTGTTTTTTCAGTATCAGCTATCACCAATTCGTTTCCAGTTAAAGAATAAATGTTGTTATCTAGAGCAGGAAAAACCTCTTTGGGATGAGATTTTCGAACTATTATCTTGTTTCCTTTTACATTATTGCTGTCAAAAGCATGCAAAGGATGTCCATATTTATACATCACATAATTAGTGATATCAACTACATTATTTATTGGCTTTATTTCTGCGATATTCAGTTTATCTATCAACCATTGTGGAGATGCTTTCACGGAAACACCCTTGATGCGAGCAGCTATATATCGGGTACAAAGCTCTGTTTCGAGTATTTCAACACAGAAGTCTGAAGATAAATTCTTATCGTTTTCTGTAGAAATCTGCGATGTTGGTTGCTTAATATTGAAATCTTCTCTTAATTCTAAACCCAGTTGAGCAGATAAATCCCTGGCTATTCCCACCATTCCGAGCAAATCAGGTCTATTAGGAGTTATCTCTACTTCATAAATTGTGTCCGAAATACCTAAAACACTATCAAGATTTTTACCTATTTTAGTATATTCTGGTAAAACCAAAATACCATCGTGCTCATCTGATAGTCCCAATTCTCGTTCAGAACAAATCATACCATGAGATTCTACACCACGCAGTTTCACCTTTTTGAGTTTTAAGTCAGGAAATTCAGTTCCTATAGGAGCAAAAGCTATTTTTTGTCCTTTTGCACAATTAGGAGCTCCACATACAACTTGATGTGTATTATCTCCATCAAAAACCATACAAACTGATAGTTTATCTGCTTCTGGATGTTTTTCTTTTTCAATAATTTCTGCTATGATGATACTATTAAGCAAGTCACCAGTTTTTTTAACTGATTCTACTTCTATTCCAGAAAAAGTCAATTTATGACCTAATTCCTCTGGGCTTAAATCAATATCTATTATCTCTTTTAACCAATTATAACTTATATTCATTTCTTTTTCTCAAAACCAAATTTCCTAGCCTTATCGGCTAAAAGTGAATTGTTGCAGAAACCTTATGTCATTTTCAAATAACATGCGAATATCGGGAATATGAAATTTTAACATAGCTATCCTATCTATTCCGCAACCAAAGGCAAATCCTGTATATTTTTCGCTATCAATTCCTACCATATCAAAGACATTGGGGTGAACCATACCTGCTCCAAACAACTCGATCCAACCACTATTTTTACAAGTAGAACAACCTTTTCCAGCACAATTAAAGCAGCTTACATCTACCTCTGCACTTGGCTCAGTAAAAGGAAAAAAATGAGGCCTAAACCTTGATTTACAACCTTTTCCAAACATCTTTTTTAGCAAGATATCTATAGTATCTCTCAGGTCTTTAAAGCTGATTCCTTCATCTACTACCAATCCTTCGCATTGATGAAAAACTGGAGAATGAGTCGGGTCAAACTTATCATTGCGATATGCTCTACCTGGGGATATAATCTTTATCGGAGGTTTATACTTTTCCATTACCCTTATCTGAGCAGGTGAAGTATGAGTTCTTAATAATAAGTCCTCATCATGATTTTTTACAACATAAAAAGTATCAGCAAGGTTTCGTGAAGGATGATCTTTGGGAGTATTTAAAGCATCAAAATTATGATAATCATCTTCTATATCGAAACCTTCAGCTACTTGAAACCCCATACTAATCATAACATCTTCGATTTGCTCTTGAACCAATGTCAAAGGATGTTTTCCACCTCTTAAAACTGGTCTACCCGGCATTGTATAATCAAATTGAGATGATTTTATTGTTTTCTCATAATCGTTTTCTTGAAGCCTTTGTTCTGCTTCTTCAAGTAGCTTTCCAATCTCTTCTAAAGTATCATTCACCATTTTTCCAAAAGCAGGTCTTTCTTCAGGAGTCATACTACTCAGGTATTTCATAAAATCTTTAATCTCGCTTTTTTTACCTGTAAAGCGAGATTTTAGGTTGTTTAATTCATGAAATGACTGGACATTTTCGATGTCTATTGTCGCCTTTTTTATAATTTCTTGAAATTTATCTTTCATATTGATTTCTCGTATTTTAGGATTTTGCTTTTACAAAAACGATTTTCCTCACTTTTAAGAAAATAACTAACAATACTGTTCACAATAAATTCTGAATCTTTGAAAATATAGCTATCCATTAAGACAATATATTTAACATCCTGCTACTTGCTTACACAAAGCTGAAAAAGCTACCTGATCATGCATTGCTAGGTGTGCTAAAATCTTTCTATTGATTTGGATATTTGATTTATTCAAACCATTGATAAATGTTGAATAGGTCAGTCCATTGGCTCTAGCGCCTGCATTGATACGAACTATCCATAACCTACGAAACATTCTTTTCCTTTGTTTTCTATCACGATATGAGTAAAGCCAGCCTTTTTCTACTGCCATTCTCGCTGTTTTATAGAGTCTACTCCTTGCACCCTGATAACCTTTGGCTGCCTTCAAAAATTTTTTATGTCTTCTGTGTAATGCGACATTATTCGTTGCTCTTGGCATAAATATCTCCTTCTAATTTACTTCTGTGCCTCTTAAGAGGCACATTTTCATAATTTTGCTCGAACTGCTTCTTCGAGACGAGGGCCAACCTTGATTTATGATTTTTTTCTCTTATAGATTGGCTTTATGGTCTTAGTATCAATTGTCAAATGACAACTAATAGACAAGCATCCTTTTCACTCTTGCTACATCACATTCCGCCACTAAGGTAGCAGAACCCAATTTTCTCTTCCGCTTTCTACTTTTTTTCGTCAAAATATGTGTAACACCTGCATGGTGTCTTTTTATCTTGCCGGTGCCTGTCAATTTAAACCTTTTTGTTGCTGCACTATGGGATTTTATTTTTGGCATTTATCCTCCATTTAATATTCCGATTATTCTTTCGGGTAAATTTTATTTAAGAACTCTGCGATAGTAATTACCTATTCTGTTTCTTCTTCAATTGTTTCTATCTGCTCATCGCTACTGATACCAAGGATCTTGTCGATGTCTTTTTTAGGAACAACCACCATGGATATCAAATTTTTTTCGCTTGTTGGTTTCATTTCAATATCGACTATTTCTTCCAAATCTTTTGTAAGCCTTTCCAATACATCATATCCAAGCTCTTTATGAGCTATTTGCCTTCCTCGAAAACGCACAGTAAACTTTACTTTATGGTGTTGTTTTAAAAACCGTATCGCATTGTTTTTCTTGAAATTATAATCATGATCGTCTGTATTAGGACCAAATTTAATCTCTTTCAATAAAACAATATGTTGTTTTTTCTTAGCCTCTCGGTTTTTTCTTTCTTTTTGGTAATAAAATTTCCCAAATTCAAGGATACGACATACTGGAGGTTCTGCATTCGGAGACACCTCCACTAAATCTAACTCTGCTTCTTCAGCTAACATTAATGCCTTCTGAATGCTTACAATTCCTAGTTGTTGATTGTTTTGATCAATCAAACGAACTTCATCTGCAGTAATCTCATCATTTATCCTCTCCTTTGGGATTACTGCTTTCACTTTTGTTTTACTTTTACGATATCGTATTATAACAAACCTCCATTCTTTTTACAAAAAAAAGGGTATTCTTTCGAATACCCGCTGATTCATTAACTATCTGAAAAGTAATATAGTTACCTCTCTTTATCTATCCTAAAACCTGACAATATCCTCAGCGGGAACCGTAAGGTAGAAGCAAAAAAACTTCATTTATGAGACATTTTTTTCAAGACAGTATTTTTGTCAATTCTTTTTTTTTTAGTAGTTTTTCACTTGATTCGTCTATAGTTAAAAATAACTATACATATATAAGAAAAAATACCTTATTATGACTAAAATATTTTTTTACTATTTTTTTATTTTTGTAGTTACATAGCTCAAAGCAGGTATCAGATATAGAGACAAAATAGTAGAAACTATCAACCCACCAACGCTAACGACCCCCATAGACTGTCTAAATTCTTTGCCAGCGTCTCCCATACCAAGAGCCATAGGCAACATAGCGAGAATTATGGCAATATTGGTCATAAGGATAGCTTTTAGCTTTATTGGGCATGCTATTAGTAAAGCTTCTTTCATACTTTTACCTTCCTCTCGCTGTAAAACATTTGCATAATCCAAAATTAAGATACCATTATTAACCACTATCCCAATCAACATTATAATTGCCATCATTGAGAATATGTTCATAGTTAGACCAGTCATATACTGAACAATAAAAACTCCAATAAGTGCAAGTGGTAGATTGGACATTATAAGTAATGGTTGTTTATAACTTTCTAAAATAGCGGCGAGTAGCATATAAAGCAATAAAATCGCTAATAGAAAAGCTCTACCCATTTCTGTCATTGATTCTTGCATCATATCAACATCGCCGCCCCAGCTAGTGCTATAACCATCTGGGAAATTAATATCAGATATAATAGAATCTATACTGTTTGTAATATCTCCCAGAGCATATCCAGTTGCTGGAGCACCAGTTATCATGATAGTTTTTGCTTTGTCTCTACGAATAATTCTATTGACACTTTCAGAAAAACGAACATCAGCAAGCTGAGAAAGTTGAAAACGTCCTTGCGTGGTCATAATAGTTAAATTTCTGAGTTTTTCAGGAGAATTATAAGCAGTTTCATCAAGAGTAACTCTGATATCATATTCTTCACCATCCTCTTTATATTGAGTAGCTACTAACCCTTCGATAGCTGCTCTGACCCCAATAGCTATATCCATAACATTTACTCCAGTTACAGATAGCTGGTCTCTGTAAGGTTCAATAACTATCTCTGGTCTACCGGTTCTCGTGCTAGTGTCAAGATTAACCACACCGGGAATAAGTCTAGTT
Source organism: Candidatus Cloacimonadota bacterium (assembly GCA_009777575.1). Taxonomy (GTDB): domain Bacteria; phylum Cloacimonadota; class Cloacimonadia; order Cloacimonadales; family WRIO01; genus WRLO01. The sequence goes on along the minus strand of WRLO01000001.1, from coordinate 105,027 downwards.
TTTTCAAATAATTCATTGGCAATATCATTCAAGATACCATCATCTAAACCTGATACATAAAGAGTAATTGGGTCTGAACCACCAAACGAAGCGCTTGAAGCAGCATTAACTCGAATTCTTGCATTGGGAATATGAGATAGATCTTTAATAATTCTGTCAGTAACTTGCTGTGTTGAAACATTTCTTTCATCCACATCCACAAGTTTTATCCTTGTATTAGCCAGTTGCATCCCTATATCAGTATTACTCATTGAGCCGAGAGAAGTAACAATATGTTTAATTTCTGGATAATTGGATAAAATTTGTTCAATTTCAAACATAGCATTTGCCGTTTCGTCTAAATGGTAACCTAAAGGCAATTCAACCCTTAAATCAATATCACCTTCATCAAGCATAGGCATAAATTCAAAACCCAATTTAGTGAAAATAAAAAGACTAAAAATAAATAAAATGACTGTTAAAAAAACTGAAATTGAGCTTCTTAATTTCGTCTTCATAAGCGATTCAAGAATTTTGACATAAAACCCAGCAATTTTCTTCATTATATTATCAACAGCATTTGATATTTTGTTTGAACCTGTTTTTTCTGGAAGAATGCTTGCCGCGAGCATAGGAGTCAAAGTAAAAGCAACTAATAAAGAAAACACAGTAGTATAGGCAACTGTTAAACCGAACTCAACAAAAAATTGCCCAACCATACCACTCATAGTTCCAATCGGGACAAAAACAACAAGATTCGTCAATGTGGCAGCAATGACTGCAGTAGCAATTTCAGCAGTTCCTTTGTATGCAGAATCCTCTTTATTGTATCCCAAATCTTTGTATCTAAAAATGTTTTCTAAAACTATGATGGAATTAATCACCAAAACACCTACAGAAGTAGCTAAGCCGAGCAAACTCATAATATTCAGAGAAAATCCTGAGGCATTCATCAAGGAGAAGGTAGAAATGATAGAAATAGGCATTGCAAGTGCCACAATCACAGTCGATCTAATATCACCAAGAAACAGAAATAACAAAAGACCTGTCAATAGTATACCCATAATGATATTTCCCATAGTATCATTGACAGAGCTTTCAACAAAAATCGAGGTATCATCCACTATAGAAAGTTCCATACCCATAGGCAATGTTGTTAGAATTCCTTGTATTTGTCTATTTACAGCTCTGGCAATTTGAACCGGGTTTCCATCAGAACTAGGAATCAAGTCAAGTCTGATCACATCAGGGTGTCTTTCTCCAGTAATATTGTCAAAATATGTTGCCCTTTCTCTGACCTCTGTTCCTGTGTCAATTACCTCAGCTAGTTCAGATAATCTCCTATTTCCCATAACAGTAGGAACTTCTAAATCCCTCAATGTTCCTAAAGAATTTAATTCTCCAATGACTCTGACAGCTAAATCTTGATTGCCAACTTTGAAAGTCCCAGAAGGCATAGTGATATTATTTTGAGCGATAGATTGGCTAAGTTGATACAAAGACATTCTGTTAGCAAAAACAGCTCTTTCATTAACAATCACTTGGATTTCTCTTTCTCGCCCTCCAGTGATACTAACTTCAGCCACACCTTCTATTTGAGAAAACCTATCTTTCAATACAGTGTCTGCATATTCATAAAGTTCTGTAGATGATTGAGTTCCACTGAGAACCATCCCAATGACAGGAGTGGCAGAAATATCAAATTTTTCAATAATTGGTTTCTCTGCATCAGTGGGTAAATCGTTCGAAATTGCATCCACTTTATCTTTAACTTCTTGGTTTGCTATATCCACATCTTTACTCATATCGAAAGCAATTAAAACAAGCGAAAAATTGTCCATAGAATAAGATTCAATGTAATCTATACCGCTGATAGTTGATACAGCGTTTTCAATAAGAATCGAAATTTGCTGTTCAACCTCGTTTGGACCAGCACCTGGAAAAATAGTTTGCACTGTTACATAAGGAATATCAACATCAGGCAAACTAGTGAGAGGCATCTCTCTATATGCCATAATACCGAAAATGACAAAAACTGTTATAAGCATAGTAACCATTACAGGTCTCTTGATAGATAATTTTGCTAAAAACATATTTACTCCTAAATTTTTACTAAGTTAAGTTTAATATCTGTTGGAAAAATTTTTTATTAATATAGAGTATTGAAACTAAAAAAGAATTTCAAAAAAAGCTGCTGAATAGCATAACCAATAGATAGTATTAAATATTGGAGGCTATTCAACAGCCTGATATCGTTCAAACTTAAAAACTCTTCATATATGCTTCCAAAGAGGTTGGATAGTTATCTTTAAGAAACATATTACATGAAACTTTAAAACAGAAAAAGGAATTTCTATCTCATTATTTCAGCGAAAAGAGCTCTTATATTATCTCTATTCATATGGAAAGGCTGGAATCCCAATGTATATCCATATCCTTGTCCATTCATTTTTCTGAAAGCAATGATTTGATCATGGAATCTTGCACGATCAGCTTCATCTAATGGAGACCAATCACCACCATCTACAGTTTTACTTCTGAATAGATATATTGGTTCTGCTGTATCGGCTAAGCTATAAAACACCGTAGCAACCCCTAAACCTTGACGAGTAGTTATAAAATTACCTATCACTTGATCAGCAGGTGATACTAGCTCTGCATTCAGAATCGGAAATGCCTGGGAACCAGTTGGTGTGGTTCCAAGTAAATAGTATTGTCTACCTTGAAGTGATTCATTTAACGCTAACATCTCGGCTCGTGCATTTGGCCAACCAAAAAACTGTTGATAAAAGTTATTCATAGGTGCGTCTAATTGAGCGTTTATTTGCTCAGCTAAATTTAAGTTACCAACAATGATTAGATTTCCATGGTTTTGCATATACATTCTAAATCCGTCTTGATCTGCATTCATACTAAGTGGTGTATTTACTGGGGAACTTTCAGCAGCATAAATCACATATTTATACTTCGATAAGAATGAATAAGGAAAAATGTGTCTTCCTGTCCGTAAGTTATAGTAGGAATCGATATCGTAAAGTTTTATCGATTCTATTAACGAGGTAATCGCTATCCTATCCACAGTTGTTATTGGCATGTTGTTAGGTAACACATCGCGATAAAAATCAAATATTCCATTGGGTATAGAAGTTTGATTATTAATGTAGAGAACACCTTCCCTGTCAACATCAGTTGTTTTTTCTACTATCCTAAATCTATAAATAGCAGGTGTAGATCTAACAGATTGTAAATCTTCAATCATCACTTTAAACTCATGAATATCGGTACCATTTATCCCATTAGTAGATGTCAGACCATTGAAGGACAATCTTTGTGATATTTCGTGATTTGCAGGAATCCGGAGCCAATTATCAAAACTATCTCCTTCTGGAAACATAATCCCATTGGGTTGTAAACCAGGTTGATTAAGCGGACCAAAATCATACCTTTGACCATTTAATTGTATGTAGTAATAGACTACTTCCGTTAAATAATTTGTCCCAAGTCCAGATGCTTCTTCATTTTCGGGGTCTCTAACTACTCCATACCATAGATCATTTGGATCATCATCCTTATATTCACCATGATAACCCCATCTAAACCAAAATCTTGTTTGAGCATCTCCAACTATAGCCCACTCAAAATCAATAGGTCTTCCCTCTGAATTCAAAATGGGAGATGCTGTTAAAGTTGAAGCCATTCTTATTCCAGTTGAGGTATAGGAAAAAGGAACTAAATCAACATTTACATTATCTTTACTCTGGTCAAGTATAAAAAAATCATCACCCATTGCATAAGAATGCGTGTAGTAGAAAAGTGCATGTGGCTTGAATTTATCACTCACATAGAATAAAGCATAAGTAGGCTCTGACACGACACCAGCTAAATCTACAACTCTTGTCTCAATTACAGTTCCATGCATTCTTACACCATCTCTGACATTTATTGTCAAAGCAGGTGAAGAAGGTGATTCAGTTGTAGAAATAACAGTCTCATTTACTCTAATATTTTCACGGGTATTGTATTCATTAGATTCACTGATAGGTGGATTTTCTCTAAGAAAAACATCCCAGATGTCAGGCCAAGGATTAACAGGATGGTTTTTATGATAATTCATCCAAGCATCTAAAGTGTCCCTTTCTGTTGATGAAAGTGGAATTCCACCAATAGAATGCGGTATTTCTATAACTCGGAGTTTATAGATGTAATACCAAGCTCTAACAGACACAACGCCATCAATTAGAACATCTTGCTTCATAAAAATTACTCGAACCCCTTGTCCTATTTCTTTGTCATTCAGTGTGCCTGAAGATGAAGAGATATGTAACGAAGGAGCAACAGATTTTGAATTAAAGTACCGAACAGCAGGTTGGCTTATTCCACCTCTGTTATCAATTGCGACAACTTCAAATCTGCTAGGAATAGGTATGAGGTTACCTTCTGAATCTACAGGTAAATTACCATGATCACCATAAGAGCCGTCATGTGCTGGAAAATTAATTATAGCAAAAACTCTGTCAGTCCAAATGGTTCTATCTGCATTGGGGTCATCTAAAGGAATAGTTTGATCTGCTCCTTTTGAATGGTGAATAATCCATCCATTTCCAAGCCTTTTTCCATTTAGTTCGTGCCCTAAAGATAAATTATAAATCATATCTCTTAAACCATCTGGAGTAAGTTCTCCGATTTCATCAATGCTGATATTGCCTGGCGTTGGAATAGGCTTACCCTCACCATCCAATACACGATATGCATATCCTACAACGACTCCATCCGCATCGTCAGCAGCCCAATAAATTGTCTGTTGAAAAGGCGCTAAATCGGGACTCCAACCTTCTCCATCTTCCCAGTCAAATCCTGTAAAAGATGTGATTCTAATGGTAGGTGGTATATTTTCATGCGGGTCTCCATGAATTCCACATGCGATAAAACCTACCAAACATGACATTAGGACTAGTAAAACACATAAAAATCTAGTGTTTTTTCTGGACATAAATCCTCCTGTATATCTTTTTTTTTATTTTCATATTAATTAACTTCAAAATTATTTATCTTTTTGTTAAACAATACTTTAAATGATATTCTCAAGTTAATACCTTTACAAATTCACACCTATAAAACCTATTTTGGGTTTAAAATAATTTTTAAACCTATTTTGTCAATGATATTTTTGAAATTCAATTAGCGTTTTTTAGAGCAGTCACATAAATGCTTAAATAATATAGATGTTGTGATGGAACCGATTCCACCTGGAACAGGAGAAATAAATTGACATTTATCAAAACATGAATCAAAGTTTACATCTCCAACATAAACCGTTTTTTCTCCTGTTTTTTTAATCTCATTTATACCAGCATCCAAAATAATCACATTATCCTTTATCATCGAAGCATCAATAAGATTGGCTACTCCTACAGCAGTAACAAGTATGTCTGCTTGTCTAGTAAACTTCGATAAATCAGGCGTTCTTGAATGACAAATAGTTACAGTTGCATTTCTATTTTTTTGCTTATAAAGCAATAAATTTGCAATAGGTTTTCCAACAACATTGCTTCTTCCAACAACCACGACATGCTTCCCCTCTGCTGAAATATTATAAAAATCCATCATTTCAATTATAGCTTGTGCAGTACAAGGCAAAATACACTCTTTTTCTTGTATAAGTAGACCAGCGTTAATGGCATGAAAACCATCCATGTCTTTTTCTGGGGAAATTATTTGTTCTATTTTTCCAGCATCAATATGTATAGGTAAAGGTTTTTGAACCATAATACCATTGATATCAGGGTTTTTGTTCAAAGATTTTATATTTTCAATCAAATTCTCTTCTGATATTTCTTCTGGAAAAAATTTTTGAATAGTCACTCTTATATTAATTTTTTGTCCTTGTTTTTTAATGCTATTTACATAGTATTCTGAAGCTGGATCATTTCCTATGATAAATACATAAAGATGTGGGCTGAGACCGCTTACTTCTATTTTTTCTAAGCAATATCTCATGTTTTTTTCTGCAATTGGTTTACCTTTTAATAATTTTTCACCCATCAAAAAAACTCCTTTTTTTATTAATATATTATAATATATTTTCCTTAATTCTTTTGATTTTCAATGCTTTACCGCTTTTTTCATCAATATCAATCAAAACAGCATTAATTTGTAAACCATCTTTTGCTGTTTCGTGACGGATAGGCATGTTTGTTCTAATTTTTTCAAAAGAAGATTCGAATGTAATACCTATAACAGATGAATGTGGTCCGCACATTCCAACATCAGTTATATATGCAGTTCCTTTCTCCATAATTTGTTCGTCGACGGTCTGAACATGAGTATGCGTTCCGAGCATAGCTGATATTCTTCCATCAAAATACATGCCGAAAGTCCTCTTTTCAGCGGTGCTTTCGGCATGAAAATCAACTATGGTTATTTTTTGCAAAGATTTACTGTTTCCACCTTTTAAATGGAGAGTTTTTAAAAAATGGTCTAAAGCATAAAATGGAGAATCAACTGGACTCATAAAAACTTGCCCACATAGCGTAACAAGAATTACAAGAACCCCATTCATTTCAACCTTTACAAATTCAAAACCTAACGATGCTTTTGGGTAATTCAAAGGTTTAGCAATCCTCTTCTCTTTGCAAATAAATGCAGTAGATTCTTTTTTATCCCATAAATGGTTCCCAGAGCTAAAAATATCAATTCCTGCAAACAACATTTCATTTATAGATTTTTCAGAAATACCCTTTCCATCAGACAAATTCTCACAATTTGCTATACATAAATCAACCTGATTTTCTTTTTTAAAATTAGGTAAAAAAGATTTTATAGCTTCTCTACCTGGTTTCCCAAAAATATCACCTAAAAAAAGTATTCGCATGATTAGTTATTGAGTCTTGAATAATATTCCAATACCATTAGTAAAAATTTTATTGTTAGCAGTTTAAACACTAAGTAATAAATATATTATTTCAAGAGCAACATTCTTTTCATTTCTATAAAACCATCTGTTTGCATCTTGTAGAAATAGACTCCAGAACTGGCACTATTGCCTTGAAAATCGATTCCATCCCATTGTAATGTATGTCTTCCAGCTTCAAATCTTTGATTGGTCAAAGATTTTATCATTTGTCCTCTGATATTGAAGATGTCGAGTGAGACATGGGCATCTTGAGATAGTTCAAAATAAATAGTCGTGTTAGGATTAAAAGGATTTGGATAGTTATTTCCTAGTCTTGTGTAAGTAAAATTTTGGACTTCATCTAATTCAGAAGTATTCCCATCTATTGTGATTGAGATGATTTCTGATTGTTCAATTTCTCCAGTTACATACAAAGCAACTACATAAAATTCGTAGGTGACAACGGTATCTAAAAATACCCAATGATAAGAATTCAATTCTCTAGTAAACCTAAAATACTCATCATTTCTGTAGATGTTGTATCCGCTTATTGCAGTGTTTTCAAAAACAGGCGAACTCCAACTGAGATCAACAACATGGAAAGGGATTCCCATTGGGTGGTCATCAACAAACTCAACAACAGCTCTTAAATCTGTTGGAGGTGCAGTAACAGGATAGCCAATTTCTTTTACATCAGAATGTTCTGACTCTCCATCTGTATAAACAGCAGTGACTGAGTATTCATAAATACCCAAATTTAATAATGGATATTCATCATAATACGCATCCCCAATATCATCTAGAGGATTTAGGTGATGTTTTTCTGCTATTAACTCACCATTCCTGTAGACATTATAACCCAATAAAACAGTATTAGAGTATATGGGACGTGACCATAACAAAAGCACAAAGGGTCCCAAATCTTCATAATTATATTGATTTTCATATACGAAAGCTCTCATTAAATTAGGTGCTCCTAATACAGGCACTTCAGATGAAAACCTAGCACGGGTTGAACAACAATGTTTTCTGTTTTCATTATTGTTCATACTTTCAAAATGATTCATTGGTAATGCAGAAGATATTTCACCCAACAATACCAATGGTAAAACAGCTATAAGCAACAAAATAGCATGTTTACTAAAAAAAACTTTTCCCATAATTTACTCCAATTATCAAATTTTAACCAATATATTTCTTTTAGCATATTTGTCAAGTATTTTGTAAAATAGAAGTTGCAAAAAGTGTTTTTTCTGGATACAAGTAGTTTAGAAATAAAGTAATAAATAAAAAATTTTAGAAAATTACTTTTTCAATATACAAAGTTTGGGGGTTTTGATCCGTTAATTTCCGTTTTCCATTCTTTGTCTTAGTTGAAAAATCTCCTGTTCAAGCCTTTCTATATCAGATTCAATTTCAGATCTTGATTTGTTCAATATTCGATTAATCATCTCTCGCGAATAACTATACAATTCATTATTAAAAACATCTGGTCCGAGTATAAAAACTTCATTAGAATTTATATTCTCATTAAGACTGTTGCTTAGGTCTACTAGTTTTGTCATTCTCTGGTTGTTTCTCCAGATATAAAACTCCATAGGTTGATTTTGTAGTCCCATGTTCATTGCCTCTGTCATAATGAGTTCGTTCACTGTCTCAATCCCATTTATAGAAATGATGATATCTCCAGCTTCAATTCCTTGTAAAGAAGCAATAGAACTTCCCCGAACATCAAGAATAACCATACCTTTTTCAAGACTGAGTAATCTAGCGAGAGCAGAAGAAATTGGCTCAACATCAATACCAATAAATAGCCATGGATTCTGGATATAATTAAAGATATAAAGCTCTCTATATAAGGCTTCTCTTCTCCTTAATTGAACCTGTCGAATTATTGGTTGTTGGTTTCTACTTAATGAAACAGATATAGTTTCATTGGGATTTATACTTGTCAGAAATCTTTGTAAATCGGATTCATTTCTTATTACAACATTATTAATACTGTAAATAATGTCATTTTCTCTCAAATCATAAACATCAGCTGGAGAACCTGGCATCACTATATCAATAAGTAAGCCAAATGTTAGTCCAGCTCTTTGTAACTCATTTTGATTTGGAGTAGTTACATAAATTCCTAGATATGCGTCCATAGAAATCAAATTTGAACACACAAATACAATCAAAGTTAAAAGACAGTATTTCATAATTTAATATTTTTTATTTACATCTCAATAAAGAATTCTTTGCTGTTGTTGGTTTTTAACCTCGCTGATATAAATCATGGTTTTATTTTCATGATTTCTGAACTTGTGGATAAGATAGGATTTATCATCCTCAAGAAAAGATAAAGAGTTTGGCATTTCTGTAGAAACTGTTCTTATATTTGAAGGCAAATTTGATATATCAATATCCTTTTCAGCTAACAAGAGCATGTCAAGTGCATTTTCATGGTCGGTTCTAAAAACAAAGCTGTTGATGTTGTGAGCTGTTTGAGGTTTGAAAACCAACAAAAGGCATATTACAAAAAGTCCTAATATAGCTGAAGAATAAACATAATGATAAAAATTACTTAACTTTTTATCAAAATATAGTTGTTTTAGTTCGTATTTCAATCTAACCGTGAAAGGACCAGGTTGAAAATCAGGTAGATTTACATTACAAAGATATTTGTCTATAGGCATAATTCAGTACCTCCTCTGGCATAATAGATTCAAGTTTTTTCAATGCTCTATGGACATTGACCCTTAATGTTGATTCATTTTTTCCAGTGATTTGGGAAATTTCGGTGAAAGATTTTTTCTCAAAAAATCTTAAAGTAAGTAGATCTTGATCTTTTAAAGGTAATTGTTTCAAATAATCATGAACAAACCTAAAGGATTTATCTTCACCAATGTTATTCATTTCATAAGTAGACTCTGGGTCTTCTTTTAAAATATTCTGACGAATTTTTTCTTGTTTTTTTTCTTTTTTTGCAAAGTTACATATTTCATTGTAAGCAATACGATACAACCATGCCGAGAAAGGTATTTTTCTCCATTTAAATAAATTCAAATTTTTCATAGCTTTAAAAAATACTGTAGAAACTATGTCTTCAGCAGTCTCTCTATTGTAAACCCTATACATCACATATTGAAACACTTGTGGCATATACTTTTCGTAAATATAGTCAAAAGCTTGATAATCTCTCTTCGCTTCAGCGATTATTTCATTCTCATCAATATTGTCTCTGTATTTCATGGTGCCTCCAAAATTTATAATCAATCTCCAACAAAAACTCCTCATAAATACTTTTGTTACATTTTTTTTTTACACATTGGAATTATTGAACAATTATATTAAAAGAGCTTTTTTTGTCAAACAAAATTTATTTTTATTTTTAGAGACTGTCGCATAATGTAATATTTTGTCATTCTGATCGAAGTGAAGAATCTCAACTCCGTTGCTAAATATAGAATTACTGATTCTTCGCTATGCATAGAATCGTCCATAATGAAAACACTTATTATTATTATTATTAAGACAAAGCTTTACATTAATCTTAAGGAACAAAGATGGTGAGGAATTACAATGATTTACGATCACATACATCTTGTAAAACATCTTGACATAAATCCCCCCTTAATTTTTTTTGTCCGAAAATGGAGTTTTTAAGACAAAAATTGTCATTACTCCAAAAAACAAATAATTCTCAGGAGGAATTAACATGAAAAAATTCGTATTGATATTGGCGTTTTCTATCGCAATATTTGCCATATTGTTGGCTGATGATACGACAGAGGTGTATATTGGCAACCCAGAAGCAACTACATCGCATGCACAAAGAGTATTAAACTTTAATGCTCGGAATGCTTTAAGCCAAACCCTCTATTTTGAAAGTGAAATGATTATAGAAGGAGAGTTAAAAACAGGTCTCATAACAGAGATAAGATGGTTACACAGATATAATAGTGCCATATCTTTGGATATATATCCTGTCAGTATTTATATGGCTCACACTACCTTAAATTCATTTCAGAGTACTACAGCCTGGCTACCTTATGACCAGTTTACAAAGGTGTATGAAGGCACTTTGGATATTCAAATAACGGGACCCGTAGGCACACCATTTCAAGAAGTACCAGTCATCCTAAACACACCATTTGAATATACAGGCGGAAATTTTGTCATTATGGCTTATAAATTAAAGCCAGAGGGTTCCCCACAAACAGCAAATCAATGGCAAGTTTCACAAACTATCGCTACAAGTAGAAACCTTTGGCAGAGTTCTGCTACTGTTTGGCCATATATTTCTGAAGCCTACCCAACTGCTGGCACTTTAGCTCCTAATGGAGACTTTCCTAACACTATGGTCGTTTTTTATGACGGAGCAGTGGGACATTTAGGTGGAACAGTGACGACAGAAGGCATGCCTATTGAAGGTGCGAAAATTCAAGTAGATAATACGAGCAGATTCGCATTTTCCAATGCAGAAGGGATTTATAGTTTTCCAAGCCTGCCAGTTGGCACTATCAGCATCACTGCCTCGCGATATTTATACCTTGATGTAAATATCGAAGATATTGTGATAACTGAAAATCAAACTACAACTCAAGATATCGAAATGACAGGAACTCAATATGACTTGACAGCAATATCTATAACAGGATTTCTCTATCCAGTAGTAGGCGAGCCAATAATTCATACAATCCGAATAAAAAATGAGTCCATTCAAACCCAAGATGGAGGATATACTGTCGAATTGAGACAAGTTGGTTTGGATGAACCACTTGCCATAGCTCCTGGGGTAGTCATAGAATCAGAAGAAATAATCGACTTTGACATCGAATGGATACCTAATACAGCTGGATTTGCAGAAATATATGGGCACATAGTTTTTGAAGAAGATGAAAACCCAAATAACAACACAACTGAACTTCTAAATATTGATGTTCAAATAGAAGGTGCTGTGATCAGCTATATTGGAGATCCGGAAAGCACTTCTTTTGTCCGGGAAAACCCAATGGACCACTTCTATAGATTTAGTTTGTCTCAAACTATATATCTGGAAAGTGATATAGAAGCTTATGGGCTTATCAGCCAGATGCACTATCGTTTCAGAGGATTTGGTGATATAATCGGTGGCAGTCCAGTCCGAATATATCTCGCTACTACAGAGCTTGAACATTTCAATGCTGGAACTGCTAACCCTGCTTTATGGGTGCCTTACGACCAATTCACTTTGGTATTCAATGGCATTATACCTACTGATTATCAGGGAGAAAAAGACCTTCAAATTATATTCGATACTCCCTATCCATATTCAGGAGGGAACCTTGTGATTATGGTTGAAAAATCAGATCCTCAAAATTATGGATTGAACAATTTTTATCACAGCACTGCATCTACAGGTTTGAATAAGACTATATCACACTATTCTAGCTCAACTCCTTACAATCTTGAAACCACCTATCCTACACCAACTCGTCGCGCAAGGTTTCCAAACATTCGATTAGTTACTTTGACACAGGGGCATGGCTCTTTGTCAGGAACAGTGACGCATGAAGGCGACCCAATAGATGAGGTAAGAATAACCCTAAATGAAATAGGCATGTCTATTATGACAAATGCTGCTGGTCAATATTCTTTTCCTTATCTAATGCCTGGCACCTATAGTATCACTGCATCAAAACACGCTCACCAGACTCAAACTATAGGTAATATCATCATCACCTCTGGAGAAGCAACTACACAAAATATTGCAATGATTAGTATACCTTGGGATTTAGCGGCTCTAAGCGTGGTAGGTCCTAGAATACCAATTGCGCAAGAAGAATCTTTCTACAGCGTCAGAATCAGAAATGAAGGGTATAATACCGTTACTCCAGACCAATACTCCGTAGTGATCAAACGTGTTGGTAACAACAATATACTTGGTACAGTAGCAGGATTAGATATTGATCCCGGTCAAGAAATCACTTTCCAAGTTCCTTGGACACCAACTACAGCAGAATATTTGGAAGTATACGGCGAAGTTGTATTTTCTCAAGACCTAGATCCTGCAAATAATGTGACAGATAATTATTCTGTATATGTTCAGCCAGTAGGGATGAATGTAACTTATGTAGGAGACCCTACGAGCGGCTCATCTTCGGCTATGCACCCTGTAAATTATCTTTGGAGAAATTCATTGTCACAAACTATCTATCTAGACAGCGAACTTTCTTATCATGGAGCTGTAATGGGTATGATGATTAGATATACAGGCACAGATGAAATACCCAATCATCCAGTTTCAATATATATGACAAGAACTGATGAAATCAATTTTGAAGAACAAGATGCTTGGATAGAATTTGAACAATTTGATCTTGTATATCATGGAACACCATCGTTAGCGAGTGGCCCTGGTGACTTTTTTCTTCCTTTTGACACGCCTTTTGTCCATACAGGAGGCAATATAGCTGTCATGATTTATAAACATCATATGCAACAAATCGTGTCCAGATCTTTCCAAATCACTCCTACTAGTGCAACAACCGGTGGAAGAAGAGTTATTTATGCTTACCATGACAATATCATCCTTGATCCTGAAAATGGAATCAATGCTGATTGGCCCACAGGCTGGGTTGCCTTCGCTTATGGTAATGCTTCATTTTTGACAACCCAAGAAGGTCAAGGACATATCAGCGGAACTGTCTCCAGTCAAGGTGCACCTGTATCTGGAGTAGAAATTTCTTTGAACGGAACTTCTCGAAAAGTTTTTTCAGATGATGATGGAAATTTCAATATACCTTTCATTTTTGAAGGGACAGTGAGTATAACTGCAAAAAAACATGGTTTTTATGATTTTACAGTGAACAATATAAGCATCGTAGCAGGTCATACAACTACAGTAAATGTCCCTCTGCCAGCTATACCGACTTTTATTGTTTCTGGAACTGTTATCAGTTCGAATACTGGTGTAGGTGTTCCTGAAGCAGAAATTCGACTAACAGGTTATGAAAACTATATCACTACAACTAATACTCAAGGTAATTTCACTATTCAAGGAGTATATGAACTAAATACATATACCATCGATGTCCACAAATCAGGCTATGTAAGGCATATAGATGAAGAAATTATAGTTGCTTCAGCAAATCTTGTTATTCCCAATATAGTCTTACTCGAAAGAGCATATCCAGTTAACAATCCCCACGCCGAATCGACTCCTTCAGCGGTTACTGTTAGTTGGGAAGCACCCACAGGTGGTCTTGATACTTGGTTATACCATACACATAGCGAAGAAAGTATAGGTGGTTGGACGAGTATGTATACTCCATATTCAGTCACAACAGCAATCCGCTTTACAGCAGAAATGCTTGATGAGAAAGGTGTTGCAGGAGCAGAATTGACTCAGGTAGCATATTATCTTCATACCTTAGAAGAACCGGGTATTCACACGATATACATTTATAAAGGTGGTTATATCATAGGAACAGGTTCTGGTGCTGTAGTGGATTTAGGAACCTTAGTGTATGAGCAATTGGTTGATGTTTCTACAGTTGCACCAGGGCAATGGAACTATGTAGATTTAGACTATATAGTAGACATCCCAGTAGGTGAAGAGTTTTGGATAGCTGTGAATGTTTCACACTCCACAGGATATGTTTTAGGACGCGATCAAGGTCCAGCAGTAGCTCCGGGTTTTTCAGATATTATCGATTTTGGTTCTGGTTGGCAGCTTTTTGGTTGGGCAGTCTCTGGGAACAACATGATTAGAGGCTTAGCAGAAAATGCACATGGCCCAATCATACTAGACCCGATATCTGAAAGAGATCGAAACAACAACATATCAATCCCTGAAAACAGAAATTCTCGCTCTATGAGAAACTCAAGTTCGGAAAGAAGATCAATTCAAGCTCTCTCTGAATCAAAAGCAGTCTCAAGAGCTTTGACAGAATATAGAATCTATAGAGCAAATATCGACACGCTCAATGATGAAAATACATGGACATTTGTCAATTCAACTACAGAACTTGAATATGTTGACAATGAATGGGGTCAATTGCCTCATGGTGCTTTTAGATATGTAATACAGGCTGTTTACAGCGAAGATAATATATCCAGATCTGTCTTTACAAACATGGTGCATCGTGGAATGATGGGGACAGTTGATTTGTATATCACAACCAATGATGATATCTCTCTGGAAAATGTGACTGTTTCACTAAGAAACAATAGTGGAAATCCTCTTCATAACTATCAGCAAACTGCAAATATAAACCTTATTCATTTCCCTGCTGTCTGGCGTGGAACATATACTGTGACGGTTACTTCACCCGGTTATAGACCTTATGTCAACAACAATGTTCCTATAGCTCCTGACGCAGTTTCTCTTGACATTACTTTGATAAGACCTCTTGTCCCTCAATTCGTATTAGCCGAGCAGGTAGCTGAAGGCGTATCAGTCAACTGGGGAGAGCCTGATCCGGGTATGGATTTATGGTTTAGTCATACAAACGCCTCTGCTGCAGTAAATGGTATTGGAACAAATAATGCCGCAAGATTTATCATTGCCCATAGATTTGATACTGCACAATTGCAGACTATGGGAGTTGCTGGTGCAACATTGACTAAAGTCGCTTATGCACCTCGTCAAATAGCAAATTTTCATGAAATCCAGATTTATATTGGAGGTTCTGCTAACCCGCTAAATTCGGGAGACTTAGTGTATAGTCAAGAAATTGACAATGATATGATGCTGATCAATCAGTTCACAGATTATGAGCTTGAAGAACAAATATATATACCATTTGACCAAGAATTATGGATTGCGATCATGGTCGATGCATCAATGGGCTATCCGCTTGGAATAGACGCTGGGCCACATCTGTTAGGATATGGAAATGTGATTCAGTATAATAATGTTTGGACTACATTAAATCAGTTAAGCGATGTGAGTGCAAACTGGACTATCAGAGGTTTTGCTGAAGGGGCTTCAGGACCAGTCACATTTGGTTCTAATATAGAGCTTCCTTATGCCAAACAAAATGAAGTTGAAATCAAAGCCACTGCAGGGCTTGAGTCAATCAATAGACAGGTAAATTTATTATCTAGTGAAGAATTTTTCAGAGCATTAACCGAAATCAACCCTCTCTACCAGCCGATAATGCGTGTAGCTGAGGGATACAAGATTTACCGAGCTGACCTCGACTCAATCAATGACCAAGATTTGTGGGAGCTATTGGAAGAAAATCACTCCAGTTCCACTTATTTAGATGATTCATGGTGGGAAGCTGATTTAGGACAATATCAGTTTATAGTTCGCTCTATACTAGCAAACCAGAATATCTCACTACCAGCATTCTCAAATGTTATCAATAGAGTTCCTTTTGATTTACAAGCCCCAACAGGTCTCGAATATGAGCTTGAAAACTATTTTGATGTTGTGTTGAGTTGGGAAGCCCCAAATAACATATTGCGTGGTTATAGAGTATATCGAGATAATGTTCCTTTCCCAGATTTGGTACTAGAAACTACTTTCACAGAAAGAGGCTTAGAAGTTGGTGAATACGAATATTCAATCAAAGCAGTATACTGGGCAGGCGATTCCGAACCTGTCTCAGTTATAGTGAATATTACTGGTTCTGATAGCGATCCTTCAATACCAATGGAAACAGTTTTGAGAGGAAATTTCCCCAATCCGTTCAATCCGGTAACTACAATATCTTTTGATATCAGAGAAGAAGGGCATGTTCGCATCGATATATTCAACATCAGAGGACAAAGAGTTCGCACTCTGATAAACGAAGAAATGACATCTGGAAAATATTCTCTAGAATGGAATGGCAACGATGACAATGGTCGAAATGTTTCGAGTGGTGTTTACTTCTACCGAATGACCGCAGTTGATTTCAATGAGACTAAACGAATGGTTCTTATGAAATAATGTGGGTTTTTGAGAAAAACAAATAAAAGGGGGCTTTTTAGCCCCCCTTTTTTGTTTGCGGATTTAAAATATAGCATTTCCCTTTAAAATTGATTACCTCCTATTCCGTAGCAGAAATCTCCGATTTCCACAATTGATTACCTCCTATTCCGTAGCAGAAATCTCCGATTTCCACAATTGATTACCTCCTATTCCGTAGCAGAAATCTCCGATTTCCACACCCGTATAACCAATCTCCGATTGGCTTGATTGAGTGAAAAACTATCAATCAATTAGGGAAATGCTATAATACTGTCAATTTGATTAACATTTCCAATATTCTCTTGACAAAAAATGCGATTTTTATTTTATTGTAAAAAAACATAGTTTGGAGAAATTAATGGATCAGCATGCAATATCAATAGCCGAAATTAATGCAACATTGGACAGAATCATAAGAGATAGAGAAAAAGAGGCTCAAGAAAGAGAAATCGAAAGAAAAAAAGAGGCTCAAGAAAGAAAAAAAGAAGATGAAAAAAGGAAAAAAGAAGATGAAAAAAGGAAAAAAGAAGATGAAAAAAGGAAAAAAGAGAATGAAAAAGTAAAAAAAGAAGCAGATGAAAGAATGAAAAATTTGGATGCTCTAATGGCTAGTATGACAGCACAGGTTGAAAAAACATCTAAAGGAATAACCGAATTAAGAGCTGAAACTAGTGGTATAAGTGAAAGTAATGGAATGCTTTCAGAGGCATATTTTTACAGCTCATTACTTAATTCAATGAGTTTTGGTGGCGTTGATTTTGATCAAATAGATAAGTCCGTTACAAGATCCAGGAAACTACCAGATGGCACAAAAATAAGAGGCGAATATGATGTTGTCATGCATAATGGAGACACTATAGCCTTGATAGAAATAAAGTTCAGAGCACGCACAGGACATGCAGAAGATTTAATCAATAGAAAAATAAATATTTTTAAACAACTATTTCCAGAATATGCAAATCACAAATTTTTATTAGGACTTGGAGGTCTATCTTTTGAAGATGGAGTCGAAGACGATGCCATCAATCATGGAATAGGCATTCTAAAAACAAAAGGTGAAAGTATTGAAATAATAGACAATCATCTGAAAATATATTAAAAATAAATCTCAATATTTAATTTTCAAAAAATGTTTGACAAATTAACCCCCTTAAAATATTTGTCGCAACATTAAGAAATTTTACTCTATGTGGAGGAGTTTGAATATGCTCAATGTATTTGAAATACAGAATCTAAAAATCAACGAGAAGGCGTCATACACTCAATCTGACGATGCTTTGCAAAAAAGGTCTTTTCAATACTATTTTTCTGTTTTAAGCTCATTAAGCACTATGTATGCCCCCTTAAACGCTGAATTTACCCCCCCCCCCCGCATAGTTTCCGCCACCTAAACAATCCCCAGATAAAATACTACCATAAAAAAATCTTTCATTTAGCAAAATACTTTTTGCTAAGTGAGAGATTTTTTTTATTGCAAAAATATATTATCTTGAAAGCTAAACTCGTTTCAAGTAACTGCAAAGAGACAAAAATTCGTAGGGGTGGATTATTTCAACCTCAAAAATTCATTCAAAGAGAAAATAACTTAAAGGCTTTTTTATATTCATTTTTATTCCTTGAACCCCTCCTCAAAACACCTCTACGAATTGGTTTCATCACCCAAAAATTACAAATTAATATATCGGAGATAAAAATATGAAAAGAAAAATTATTTTGTTCATTATGTGTTTATGTATCTTTATGAGCTTGTCTGCTCAAAGATCTCGGCGTGGACAAGATGAAAATCAACCACCACCGCAAACTAATCCAGCGCCTGCACCAACTCAACAACCTACAGGACAGCAAACAAATAGAAGAATACCCGGCTTGTCCTCACCGCAAAGTCCCGGTATTCCAGGTGCTCTCGAAAGAGTTACTCAGAGTGCTATGAGAAGAGTTCCTCCAGATTCGAGAATCGCTATAGTTAATGTGTCTGTTGATGATAGGTCGCAAAGAGATTTTATCGCTGGAGAACTCGAAATCATCCTATTTGACATGGATTATATTATCATCGATAGATCCGAACTCGATAGGATACGCGAAGAGCTTAACTTACAATACAGTGGTGAGGTAGATGACGATGATGCTGTCGCTCTCGGTAGGCTCTCTGGTGCTGATTATATCATCACTAGTAGAATCGATGGCGAAAGAGATTTGAGAAGATTGAGACTCAGAGTTCTCGCAACTCAAACAGCACAAGTGGTGGGCGTCGCTGCGGAGCCGTTTTGATGTTTTTAACACAGAAAGTTAAATAAAAAAAATGGAGTGTTTGACGATGAAAAAAATCGTATTGTTATTTTTTGTAAGCATTCTGGGTTTAGCCCTGTATGCAATAGATTTAGAACAACAATCAGCTCAAAATCACGGTTTACCCGGTGCTTTGGAAAAAGCTGCTCAACATGCTATGAGAAGAGTTCCAACAGATTCAAAAATAGCTATAGTAAATGTGTCTGTCGCTGATAATTCACAAAGAGATTTTATCACAGGACAGCTGGAAGTCTTATTACTCGATATGGAATACATTATCATCGATAGATCTGAGTTAGCCAGAATCAGAGAAGACCTCCAAATAAAACATGGTTTTGAGGTCAATGACGATGACGCTATAGCCCTCGGTAGACTCTCAGGTGCAGATTATATCATCATGAGCACTATAGATGGAGATAATGAGTTGAGAAGATTGAGATTAAGAGTTCTCGAAACTCAAACTGCTCAGGTTGTGGGTGCGGGAGCAGAGGCTTTTTGAGGGTGATTTTTTAACACAGAGGTTTTTGAGGATGTTTTTAACACAGAGATTTTAGAGAGAAGGCACAGAGAGCACAGAGAGATTCTAAAAGAATGCTTGTCGTCCTGAGCTACTCCTTGTCATTCCGACGCAGTGAGGAATCTCCTTTCCCGTCCTTGCGAGGTTTTCCAGCCCGTCGTTGCGAGGTCCCTCACTTGAATCTCCCCCCGAAGCAATCTCCGTGTCACTTTCCCGTCCTTGCGAGGATTCACAGCCCGTCGTTGCGAGGTCCCTCACTTGAATCTACCCCCGAAGCAATCTCCGTGTTACTTTCCCGTCCTTGCGAGGTTTCCCTTCCCGTCGTTGCGAGGTCCCTCACTTGAATCTCCCCCCGAAGCAATCTCCGTGTCACTTTCCCGTCCTTGCGAGGATTCACAGCCCGTCGTTGCGAGGTCTCTCACTTGAATCTCCCCCCGAAGCAATCTCAGTGTCACTTTCCCGTCCTTGCGAGGTGCCTTACTTGAATTTCTCACGAAGCAATCTCGTGTCCATATATAGGGTGAAGAGCTTGCATCTTGTGAATAGAAAAAAATTCCGTAGGAATTGTGGTTTGGTAGAAATTAGATTTACATACCATTGTCATTCCGAGCGTAGCGAGGAAGCTTTCCCGTAGGGAATATGGAATAAAGAATAAAAAAAAACTCAATAGAGTTAAATAAAAAAAAACAAATGGAGGATATGACAATGAAAAAAATTGCATTGTTAATTCTTGTATGCGTGATAGGCGTGTCCCTATCCGCTTATGAATCAGGCTTTGTAGTCTTTGGTGGAGCTACAATGTCGTGGGCATCAGATGACTTTTCTGATGCAGATAGCAAAATAGGTTTCCATGGTGGTGTTTCTATGGAACATTTTGGGGTAATCGAGAACGCTATCTTTGAGACTGGGATTAGGTTCAATATGAAGGGGTTTACCTTCTCTGAGAGTGAATCGGAATATGGGTATAGCTACTCTTTTGAAGAAGATGTATCTATCAACTACATTGACTTTTTTGCCAAAGCAAAATTGGATATAGGTGATTTACCTATTTATCCATATTTTGGTGCCTATGCAGCTTTTATGTTATCTGCTAATTCTAGTGGGTATTTTAGAGATAACTATAGCAATGATTCATGGGACGAGGATATTAAAGACGAGCTAAACACTCTCGATTTTGGGCTTCTACTAGGAGCCGATTTAGTATTCCAAGACAAATTTTATATAGGAGTAGGTTTTGACCTTGGTTTGTCTAAATTCTTTGAAGATAAATATGGTGGTGAAACTTGGAGTGCCAAAACCAGAGCAGTCTTATTCTCAGTAGGTTATATCTTCTAAGAAATTGAAGAACCTAAAAATCAAGATAAAGGAGGGTCGCAAGGCTCTCCTTTTTATATGTTCTATCAACATTAAATAGATAATTTAAAATAATATTATATCAAAAGAGCTGATGGAAGTGCTTATATACTATTTACATCAGTTGAAAGGCTATTTCCCTCCCTGCACCCCCATAAATAACCCCTCTCCCGAAAGACTTTTTTGTAAAATTCTTAAAATAACATTAATTTCATAAAAATCATGGCATACAAACGAACATTATCGAAATTTGTAGCAAAAAACTATATTTTACACAATATTTTTCAAAAAACAAAGAAAATTTATTATTAGGTGATTTGTTTTTCACATCTTCAAAAGGTAAACATGAATCAAAATAAAGAAGCAATTTCTTAACTTCATCGTTGGTAATGCCAAATTTATCAGCCAATACTTCATTTATTTTGTACAAAGCTATTTTGTCAAGCAAAACAATTAATAGAATATAGGTATTTTAAAAAACATTTGACAGATACACATACTTAATTTTTTTGACAATTATTAAATAAATCGAACTTTTTCTCTTATTTTAAAGGAGGCTATTTTATGCATAATACTCGAAGAATTAATAACGATGTTTTTTGGATAGGTGCAAATGACAAACGATTGGCTTTATTTGAAAGTGCTTATCCTCTGCCCAAGGGCGTTTCTTATAATTCTTATTTGATTTTAGACGAAAAGACTATTCTACTCGACTGTGTTGATAAATCAGTTAGTGGAGTATTTTTTGAAAATTTGAGCTATTTATTAAAAGATAGGAAGCTCGACTTTGTCGTCATTAACCATGTTGAACCTGACCATTGTGCAACGCTTGGCGAGCTTGTTTTCCGTTACCCTGAAGTAAAAATCATAGGAAATAAGAAAACTTTTACTATGCTAAAGCAATATTTTGATTTCAACCTTGATCAGAGAGAAATATTGGTTAAAGAAGGAGACGAATTTAATACTGGTAGACATAAATTTGTCTTTGTAACCGCAGCTATGGTTCATTGGCCTGAAGTCATGGTCACATATGATGTTACAGATAAATACCTTTATTCTGCTGATGCTTTCGGAACTTTTGGAACACTGAATGGAAATATATTTGCCGATGAAGTCGATTTTGAATATGATTTCTTGGAAGAAGCCAGAAGGTATTACACCAATATCGTTGGTAAATATGGGCAGCAGGTTCAAGCTATTTTAAAAAAAGCCTCAACTCTTGATATATCGATGATATTACCTCTTCATGGTCCTATCTGGAGAAAAAACATTGCTTGGTTTTTTGAAAAATATCAAAAGTGGAGTTCTTATCTACCAGAAGAATATGGTGTTTTGATTGCTTATTCTTCTGTTTATGGAAATACTGAAAATGCTGTGAATATACTCGCTACAAAGCTTGCAGAGGCAGGTATTAAAAAAATCGCTATGTATGATGTTTCTGTAACTCACCATTCTTATGTGGTTTCAGAAGCTTTTAGGTTTAGTCATTTAGTTTTTGCTAGCACAACCTACAATGCGGGGATTTTTGTCAGTATGGAAGCTCTCTTGCATGATATAGCGGCTCACAATCTTCAAAACAGAACCATTGCATTTATAGAAAATGGCTCATGGGCTTCTTTATCGAAAAAATTAATGAACGAACTGCTTGCGCCACTTAAAAACATGACTTTTATCGAAAAATCTGTCTCCTTAAAATCAAGCATGAAACAAAACAATCTAATCGAAATTGATGATTTAGCTCAAGCTATTGTTGAATCCTTGTCTACAAACAACATTGATAATACTTTAAAAGACAGAAATATTACTCAAAATGAAGACAAAATTGAAACAAATGCTTTTTTCAAAATCACATATGGACTTTTTGTTTTGACTGCCGCTAAAAATGATGACCATAGTGGGTGCATTATTAACACTGCTATGCAGATAACGGACAATCCAAAACAATTGACTATTGCTATCAATAAAGCAAACTATACTCACGATATTGTAGCTGAAACTAAAAAACTAAATGTTTCAGCACTTTCGACTAGTTCGGGTTTTGAGATATTCCAAAGATTTGGTTTTCAAAGTAGCAGAGAAGTAAATAAATTTATAGATTTTCAAGAATTTTGTAAAAAAAGTGAAAATGGATTGTTCTACATTACTAAAGATACAAATGCTTTTTTCTCAGCTGAAATTATCTCCTCTGTTGACTACGGCACTCACACTCTTTTTGTAGCACAGGTTACAGAAGCTATGGTGTTGTCAAATGAACCTTCTTTATCTTATCAATATTATTTTGACCATATAAAGCCAAAACCTGTTATTCCTCAATCTAATTCTGGCAAAAAAACTTATGTTTGCAAGATTTGCGGATACATACAAGAATACGATGGTGAACTTCCTGATGACTATATTTGCCCTCTTTGTAAACACCCGAAATCTGATATGGAGTTGATTAATTAGTTTAGATTTTCCTAGTGATTGTAGAAGAGAACATAAAAAATACCCTTAATAAAAAA
This sequence comes from Candidatus Cloacimonadota bacterium, assembly GCA_009777575.1. Classification (GTDB taxonomy): domain Bacteria; phylum Cloacimonadota; class Cloacimonadia; order Cloacimonadales; family WRIO01; genus WRLO01. The sequence goes on along the minus strand of WRLO01000001.1, from coordinate 81,568 downwards.
ATATGTATCAAATACAATGTAACATAGTTTAATAGATAAAACACATAAATTAAGGAGTGTGTATGAATCTAGCAGAATTTGTTATGCGCGGCGGATTTTTAATGATATTCTTGTTTATAATATCTGTGATAGCCGTAGCTTTGTTTATCGAGAGGTTTTTAATTATTAAAAAAGCAGCAAAATATGAAGAAAAAACCTTTATCGAAGTTTTGAGGATGATAGACCAGCAGAAACCTGCTGAAGCTGCAAATATCTGTAAACTGTCTGAATCTTCTGTTTGCAAAATAATGGAACAAGGTTTGAGTTATGCTGATACAGATATAAATCTTGCACAGGAAACTATTGAGCAATCAGCAAATCGCTTTGTCAGCACATTGGAAAAAAATCTGAGCACTATTGCTACATTTGCAGCTGTCGCACCACTTATTGGTTTTCTTGGGACTGTTACAGGAATGATTAAGGTCTTTTTTGAAATGCAACAGTCAGAAGTAGGAGTAGATATCCAAATATTGGCTGGTGGTATATGGGAAGCTCTAATCACGACAGTAGGTGGACTAGTAGTGGGAATTATTTGTATAATTTTCCACAACTATTTAATTACGAAAATTGAAACCCTTGCCTTTGTCATTAGTGAAAAAACTTCACAAGTTAGTGTACACCTGAGGAGATTTCAAAAATGAAGGTCTCTACAAAACACAAAGCTATCACATCAGTTGCTTTGATTTCTATGTCTGATGTTGTTTTTCTTTTGTTGATTTTTTTGTTGATTTCCTCAAATTTTGTTACCTACACTGGTTTACAGATTGATATTCCAACTTCTCAAAATGCTCACACCGACATTCAAAGAAATCTAACTCTTTCTATCAACGAACGAGAAGAAATATTTATCAATAGTATTCCTGTCAGAAGAGAAAATTTAATCGCTGAATTGAGATCAGAAATTGAAAAAAATCCTGAAATTGTTGTGCTTATTCAAGCTGACCAGAATATAGCTCTGAAAAATGTAGTGGAGATTATAGATGCTGCTAAAAGCGCTGGTTCCACAAGGTTTTTCCTTGCTGCTCAACTTATTAGGAGATGATTTTATGACTCAAAGAAATCAAGGTATTATTTTTTCTGTTGCCTTTCATATTTTAGTCTTAATATCGATGTATTTTATTCATTTTCAAGCAAATACACCTCCTGCTGTAAGAGAATTTATCGAATACATAGTTATTGATATTGCTACTCCTCCCATTACAGAACAAATAGCTACTACTAGGCCTCCAGCAACCACAGAAAGCCAGTTTGTTGAAAATCCTCATCTTGAAGCTACTCAACACACTACTGATATTGACTTACCTATTGTAGAACATCCAGATCTAGACCCTGTTGATATTGGCTCTTTACCACAAAGAGCTGATAGAATTGCGCAAGGTACTCTACATGGAACTGCCCTTCAAGACACTTTGATGAGAGCTACTGTCCCTACTAGAAATGTTTTTGATTCTCAACCCGGTGCGGTTACTAATCCACTCGGACAAGGTGCAAATGTAGGCATTGAAGGATTTGCAGATGAAATCATTCTTCAGACTGGTAATATTTCGCAATTTTTTATTGAAGGCGATGTCATAAATAGAACAGTTATAGGACGAGTTTTACCAGAATTTCCAGAAAATTTGCAAAGAAATGGCTCCGTTACAATGACCTTTTCTGTTATTGAAAATGGAACTGTCCAAAATATCAGGATAACTAGACGCAGTGAACCAGAATTTGAAAGAGTATCCATAGAGGCACTTCGTCAATGGAGTTTTAATAGAGCGGATAGAGTTCATACAGGTCAGATAACTTTTAATTTTATCTTAGAATAAAATGAAAAATGCCAAATAAAATAAAAAAGCCCTTGATTATGGGGATTTTGAATGTCACCACTGACTCCTTTTATGATGGTGCAAAATATTTAGATGAAGAAAAAGCAATTCAACATGCTATGCAATTGATAAATGAAGGTGCGGATATAATAGATATTGGTGCTGAATCTACCAGACCAGGTGCAGAAGCTATAAGTCCTGAAATCGAGATTGAAAGAGTGGAAAAAATAATTAAAAAATTATCAAAAACAATTAAAACCACCTCAAAAGAATGCCCCTCAAATCCAAAAATAAGCATCGATACCTACAAATCTGAAGTAGCTCGAAAAGCCATTGAAGCTGGTGCAGATATGATTAATGACATATATGCCCTAAGGTTCGACAACACCATGATCAATGTTTTAAAAGATTTTCCAGAGACAAAAATAGTTTTGATGCATTTACAAGGAACTCCTGAAAACATGCAAATAAATCCGTGTTATAAAAATGTCATTAATGAAATCATCGATTTTTTTAAAGAAAGGATTGATTTTTGCCTAAGCAAAGGAGTATCAGAAAAAAGAATTATTATTGATCCTGGTATTGGTTTTGGAAAAACTTTTGAGCATAATCAAAAAATTTTTAGAAATATAGAGCTTTTCCATTGTTTTAAACTACCTATTTTACTTGGAGCCTCTAGAAAGAGCTTCATCAACCAAATTTATGAATCGAAACCTCAAGAGAGGTTAATTGGCTCACTTGCCAGCAGTGTGGTAGCTTTTATGAGAAATATTGACATTATCAGAGTTCATGATGTAAAAGAGCACAAACAACTCATAGAATCACTATCTTGGATGTTTTAAATGGATTTTTTGATACCTAGTTTCTCTGATATTTTTGATATCATCATTATTTCGTTTCTGCTTTATGGTCTCTTGGTATTTATGAAAAAAACTACAGGTATCGAACTCTTTAGTTTATTAGTACTTGTACTGCTTTTATATTTTCTTGCAATTATTTTCAATTGGAATATGATTTTATCTCTGATGAGAGGTCTACAAAGCTATTGGATACTAGCTATTATTATTATTTACCATGGTGAGATAAAGAGTTTATTGTCTGATCTCTCAAAAAGTAAAAACATATTAGCTCTTTTCAAAAATCCAATAAAAATGACTTTTAATCCAATTTTAGATGCTATTACTGTTTTTTCTGAAACAAAAACAGGCGCATTATTAGTGTTTGAAAAAAATCAAAAACTCGACAATTTTATTGCCACAGGCGATGTAATTGATGCAAAGATTTCCTCAAAACTTCTACTTTCTATATTCAATAGATCTACTATTTTGCATGATGGGGCTGTCATTATTCGAGGTGATCGTCTATATGCAGCTAAAGTAGTTTTGCCTTTGACCCAAAATGAAGATTTTGGAAAGTCTTTTGGAACAAGACACCTTGCTGCTATTGGTATCACTGAAGTTTCTGACGCTTTTTGCTTAGTAGTTTCTGAACAAACAGGCAGAATTTCATTTACAAAAGACCAAAATATATATCTTGACCTTAGTATTGAAGAAATATTTCAAATGTTGACAGATGAAGCTAAACAATAAATTAAACTCTTCTCTAAAAGACGCAGAAAACAGACCTCTTTTTATCAGTATCACTGGAAATATAGGTTCTGGAAAAACATTGATAGCAAATTTTTTTAAAGCAAACGGGTATCATGTATATAGTGCTGATACTATATCTAAAGAAATTCTTGATAAAGATGAGAGTATAAAGGATTTAAAAGAAATTTTTGGTGATAAAATAATTTCAAAGAATAAAATTGACACCAAAAAATTGAGAAATTTAGTTTTTAAAAATAAAAAAAATTTAAAAACCTTAAATGATTATATGCACAAAAGGATTTTGCATAGATTGCAAGTTATTTTAGATGATTATTGCACAACCCAACCCAACCAAGAATGCTCTTACCATAACGAAAATAATATTCAATCTTCATATCTCATTAATATTAGGGATGATGTCGATGTTATCGATAAAAATAATAACAAGAAACCAATTTTTTTTGAGATTCCATTGCTCTATGAATGCAATTTAGAACATTGCTTTGATTTTAATATTTTAATTGTAGCAGAAGATCACATTTTAATAGATAGAGTAGTTGAAAGGGATAACTGCACTCACGAGCAGGTTATATCAATTTTAGAAAATCAAATTGATCAATCTGTTAAAATGAAAAAGACTGATATTGTGTTGTTAAATAATTCAAATATAGAGTATTTAGAAATCCAGCTTGTTCTGGTAATTCAGTTTTTAAATTATATAAAGAAAAAAAATATAAGGAGACTTACAGAATGAAAACAAAAATTTTGTTAATATACCTTGTAACTTTAACATTATTGGCTTGTATCACTAACTATGATGACGACAATGTGCAACGTTCTCGGATTGCAGATCGTCTAAAAATGGTTGAAGAAGCTTTCAATTGGTCCACTACTGATTCCATCATGAATAATTACCATCCTGATTTTTTACATTTTGGAGATGACTTCCACACTCAAAAAATAATTTGGAATGAAATAAAAATTTTTTTTCCAAGAATGGATATTGAGATATTAGATATAGAAATAATTGGTGATTATGCGATTGCTTCTTTTTTACTCAATTATTGGGACAATACTGAAGCTCGAAATACATTTCCAGAACCTGAATCTTTTGGTTACATGTCTTATTTTATTTATGACAGAGGAGAATGGTGGATTTATGGAAATCAAAAAAAATAATTGTTATTCGATTGGTTTTGATTTAGGTGGCTCATCACTTAAATATGGTTATGGGAATAAAAAAGAAGGGTTGTTATATTTTAACACATTGCATCATGAAGATAAATCTTTAGAAGGATTGATAAAACTTTTTAATAAAGCTTTATCTGATTTGACCTCATTAACAAGTGAGGGATGTGATTATAAACATAGTTTTACTGCTTTAGGAATAGCTACACCCGGTATTGTTGATACAAAAAATGGTGTTGTCCTTGACTCAACACCAAATCTCCCGTTTCTAAAAAATTTGAATCTTAAATCTATTCTAAATGATATAACAAATATTCCTGTTTTTGTAGAAAATGACGCAAACTTGATGACTCTCGCTGAAGCTTCGATACTATCAGATAAAAATGTTATTGGAATAACCATAGGAACCGGCATAGGAACTGGTTTTGTGCAAAATATATCTAATATAGATGATAAAAAACTCTCAAAATCATTGAATAAGATTTTCAAAGGAGAAAATCTAAAGGCAATGGAAGCAGGACATATTATTGTTGTCCCCAACGGTAGATTGTGTTTGTGTGGAAAAAAAGGATGTTTAGAGGCATATTGTTCTGCTGAGTCTATGAAAAGAATTATTTTTGAAGAATACCCTGATTTAAATAATATGACTTTAAATAGTATACTAAAAATAAATGAAAAAAAAATTCAAAAAAAGATATATCAGATATATGATATATTCGCTGTGGGACTTGCTAATCTTATTGTGATTCTTGATCCTGGTTCTATTATCTTAGGCGGTGGACTAGTCGAAGATGAAAATTATGATTTTGAATACATAAAAAACAAAATTTTTTCAAATTTAACATCTATTTATCAGAATGTAAAAATACATAAAGCATGTTATGGTAATAAAGCTGGCGTTATTGGAGCTATTTTATTTTCTATAAATTTGTAGTGTCTATCTCTGATTGACTATTATTTGAATTGATATAATAATAATTCAATGGGTCAACATATCTATTCAATCTATTCATTTCTGCTACCAATATATCATTAACAGTTTCCACAGCTTTTAAAAAATCTTCGTTTATTACTAAATAATCGTAACTCTGTAAATAATTTATTTCTTTTTTAGAATTTTCCAATCGTTTATTTATAACCTCAATAGAGTCAGTACCTCTATCTAGTAATCTTTTTTTCAAAACATTTTCGTTGGGTGGTAATATAAAAATAGATACCACATCAAACCCTTGTTTTTTTATCGATTCGACACCTTGAACATCAATATCTAAGAGAACTATTTTTTCTTCGTTTAAACAGTTTTCTAGATAATCTTTTGAAGTGCCATAATAATTCCCATGCACTTCTGCATATTCAATAAAAAATCCTGCTTTAAGCTTTTTATTAAAAGTCTCAATATCTGTGAAAAAATAATCCTTTCCATCAATTTCATTTCCTCTAATATTACGCGTAGTCCAAGAGATTGAATAACAAAATAAAGGATTTATAGATAAAATCTCTTTACAAATAGTGGATTTTCCACCTCCAGAAGGAGAGGCGATTGTTACTAAAAAACCTTTTTTTCTCAAGAAAAACCTCAATATCTAACATTTATTTCAAAAGTATCATTCGCTTTGTATCTGAATAATCTTCTGCGACCATTCGATAAAAATACAAACCACTTCCTAAATCACGACCATTATCATCCTTTCCATCCCAGACTATTTGGTGAGATCCTTTATCAAAGTGTTCTTGAACGAGGGTTTTGATTCTCTGACCTTTGATATTGAATATTTCAATGACAACTATAGAATCTATTGATAGAGTAAATCTTATTCTTGTTTCGGGGTTAAATGGATTTGGAAAATTTCCTAACAGTTCTGTAGTTAAGGGTAAAAGTGGGTCTTCAAAACATGATGCAAGTGTAACATTCACTTTATTTGAAGGTTCTGACTCACCTTCAATTACACCACCCCAAATAGATATCACATAATATTCATAGTTTACTAAATTTTGGATTTCTAAATCAACATACTCTTGAGTCTCAGTGGGAAGAACACTAGTAATAGGTTCATTGTCTCTAAATAAAACATATCCCATTAAATCACCATAAACAGGCTTTTCTGGCATATCCCAAAACAGTTCTACTTTTAAGTATTCACCTGTGTTAGCAGTTAAGTTTAATGGAGGGTTGAGCAATGGGACTATTATCGATGTTTCTACTTCATTTGATTCCCCAGCTATGTACAATGCTTTAACTGAGTAAGTATACTGCATATCCTTATCTACTGATTTATCATGATAAAACAAGGCTTCTGTTTCAATTAAAAACTCATGGTTTCTATAAACCATATATCCCATTAATTCATTATTAAAATCTGTAGGTTCCTGCCACTCCAACAAAACACCATCCTCAAATAGAATAGCAGATAGATTTGTTGGTGGGTTTAAAATATCATGTTGTAAAATAAGAAAATTAGCATTTGTGACACCCTCTAATCTGCCATTTGCATTCGGGAAAGGGTCTGTATTGGGATTTACTGGGTCTGATCTCCATTGTATTGTCCTATGACTACCAGGAATGCTAGTAAATTGGAAAGCATTGTTCTGATTATACCAAGCATTATGGTCTTTATAAACCAAAACAGCGAGATTACCTTCGGTGTAATGATATGGATTTTGTAAAATAATATCTACTGTATAAACACCTGAAGCTCCTACAGATAGCTGCCCTGTAAAGACTTCAGTAAAATTATCGTATAAAACCCAGTCAGTATTGTTCGTAAAACTTGTTTTATCTGTCATTGCCATATATATTGAAACTACACTCCCACCCGGTATATCGCCATGTCCTGAAAAACGGACAGACATCTGATAAATTGTTCCATGAACCAATTCTTCCTCAAAATAAATCGTTTGAGTGATACTATTTCTAAAAAAATAGTTTACAAAAGAATCATTTCTATTGGTATTACTGTCCGGGTTGCCAACTAATATTTCACTCATTCCTATAGGCAAAATAGAGAAATCGAAAAGTCTTGTCTGATTGTTATGAGCTATTTCATCTAAATCCCATTCTATTTCAGCAAATAGTCTATAAAAACCTACTAGATCTGGTTCCCAATAAATTGTAAAATTTTCGACAGTTGCATTGTCTATACTTAGTCCAGACAAAGTAGCCAATGGAGTAGAAATATTTTCAGCCATTAAATTTATTGTAAATCCTATAGCTGGATTTAATCCATTATTTCTTACTCTTACTATAAATGCCGTATTTGAATGCTGAGATGCTGAAGCAGGTCCCGTCAGAGACATTGCTCCTAAATCATAATCATATGGTCGAGCCAAAAGCACAGAATTATAAGCATTTATTCGACCTGCACCAAGAAGACCAATGTATGCTGGATTTAGGTGATCGATGTTGTCAGCACCTTCTAAAATAATCTCTTTCAATTCGTCTACTGTTAAGGCTGGATTTTGAGATAATATAAGAGCGGCTAAGCCTGCTACATGAGGGGCTGCCATTGATGTTCCACCAGCTTGTTCATAAGTGTCTTCTCCAGCTGGTCTTGTATAATATGTAGAAAATATATCTGAACCCGGGGCAGAAATATCTATCCAAGTACCAAAATTAGAAAATGATGATTTTATATCATTGCTTGCGGTTGATGCTACACTTAGAATATGCTCTCCAGCAGCAGGATAAAACATCGAGCTACTATCGTTATTACCGGCAGCTGCTATGATTAATGAACCGTGGTCCCTTGCATAATTTCCAGCTAGATTGGCTTCTGATGAACTTCCACCACCACCCCAAGAGCAGTTAATTATTCGAACACCTGAATTTACCATATAATATATTCCTGCATAACCATCAGTAACAGAATTTGTCCATTGATTGTAAGGACTATGTTTGGTTGCCAGAAATTTTGAATTGAAAGCTAATCCTATCACTCCCAATCCATTATCACCTACTGCAGCGGCTGTTCCTGCTACATGAGTCCCATGCCAGTGCCCATTTAGACTCTGAAATGGATTATTGGAACCAACACCTCCAATGATTGGTGACGCAAAGCTCCAGCCCATGACATCATCTACAAATCCATTGCCATCATTATCAATACCATCTCCACCGGTTATCATGCCTGTATTCCAATTTATTGAGATACCAGGGAGTTCTGCTTCGTTTACCCATGCGTTTGCTGCTAAATCTTCATGATTCCATTTTACACCAGAATCAACTATACCTATTACAACATCAGGTGAGCCTTTTTGAATACTCCAAGCATCGAAAGCTTGTGTTTTTTCTAAAGCCCATTGTTGGTTAATAAGTGGATCATCTGGAATATATCTAGTTCCTTCTAACGATGACAAATAGTTTTTCCATTCAGAAAGAGTAGAAAAATTCGATGAATTATTAACAGGTTTATCATAGAAAAACCTGTTGATTGCTTCAGGTTCTACAAATAATACATCGTTATTTCTTGTAGATAAAATCTCCAATAATCTGTTTGTTCGGCTGTGGTCACCGACTTCAATTCGATATATATTACTTGGATGTTGTCCATTTAGATTCCATTCAGAGTTATTAACCCTATATTTCTGAGTGAGATTGATTATTTGAAATTCCTCAGCCAATTCGTTGAACCAATCAAAGGGGGTTTGAACTATGCCGTTTTCGTGAGTTATAATAAAATCTCCTCTTGAATTTCCTATCATGTCAGCGCTAAAGCAGACCGTGAGTATACCCGGATAAAAATCATCTAAATCATTTGATACTAAAAAAGAAATAGTTAAAAAGATTGTTAACATACTCAAAATAAATAGTTTCAGTTTAATTGTCATTTAATTCCTTCCTTATATTTTAAAAAATGCTTTCTTCTATATAATCACCAAAAAAATGAAATGGTGGCGGTTCTAATTCTATTGGCATTGGTAAAGGATCAAGAGGATCTCTGCCTATACTTAGAACTATGTTTATTTCAGTGCCTGCCATGATACTTTCCCCAGATGGTGGTGCTGTGGTTATTATGAAACCTGATGCTACCTCATTCGAATATCGACGAGTTACAGTCCCTAACCTCAATTCATGAGTTCGAAGAACATCATTAATATTATGAAATGGTGCGCCACGCAGGGTTGGCATTGTTACAAGTTTCTGACCTCTACTTGTTATTACCTGAACTGTCCTATTTACATATATTTCGCGTCCACTGGCTGGTATTTGATTGATTATATAGCCTTCTGGAAGTTCGTTGAACTCTGTATCCATTATATCTATTTTTAACGATAAACTTTCCAACACTCTGCGAGCATTGTTTATCTCAGCTCCTTGAATATTGGGAACTGCAACAACTCCTCGTGAAGTTATGAAATTTGCAAAAGCTGAATTTGAAGATAACACAAAAATGACAAAGAATACCATGAAGAGTATACCGGAGATAATAATTGCTCCAAAATGCTTTAATAATCTCTTCCAAACAGCTTCTTTTACCTCTTCATCATTTTCGTCATATTCAAATGTTTCACCTTCATAATTATTTGTGTTTTTATATGATTCATCAATCTCTTTATTTAAAAAAAACATAACAAAATCTCCTCTTTATTCTGAATTATTGTTTATCATATTTCCGCAATTTCGCAGCAAAAGCGCCATCCATAAAATGTTTATGAGGTATTGTTTTTAAAAAACCGTTCTCAGTAAATTCTTTAGATAGTATACTTTCTGCAGGGATAAGTTCATATTCTTGATTTTGTTTTAAAAATTTAAATATCTGCTCTTCATTTTCATCAGGGTTTATTGTGCAAGTGCTGTAAAATAATATTCCACCCGGTTTGACAAATGAACTTGCTGTATGAAGAGCTTTTTCTTGTAATTTTATTAACTCTGGCAGATTTTGCCTTTCTTGCCATCTAAGCTCAGGTTTTTTTTGAAAAACTCCCCACCCAGAGCAAGGAACATCGATGATGACTCTGTCATACACAGGAGCTACTGGTCCAAATTTAAAAGCATCTTCTATCTCTAATTTGACATTTGTGGCTTGAACGCGAGACAAAGTCTGTTTCATCTCTTTTATCTTATGAGGAATTTTATCGACTGCTATTATTTCACCTGTATTATTCATTAACTCTGCTATATATGATGTTTTTCCTCCTCTGCCTGCAAATAAATCGAGAATGTATTCCCCCTCTTTAGGATCCAGTAATTCTATTGCCATCACGGCTGATATGTCTTGTATAGTAAAATAGCCTTCATCAAAGGAAACATCGTTTAATACTTTGTCGGCATTTTCTGAAATTACAACATTTTGCGAGGCTATACTTTCTTTCAATATTACTTCTTTTCTCTGAAAATAATTTATCAATTTTTGTTTGCTGGTTGCTAATGAATTTATTCTCATATATAGTTTTGGAGGTTCATTAAAATACATACAAAGACACTCTACTTGATCTATACTCCAATGCTGAAGAAGTTTTTTGATTATATCGAGAGGAAAAGAATATTCTACAGATATTCTTTCTGCATCACTATCGGGGAGGATATATTTGGGGTTTCTTTGGTATTCTCTTAATACTGCATTGACAAAACCTGCTATTTGATCATTAAAATTTTTTCTCGCTATTTCCACTGTTTCATTAACGGCTGCATGTTCTGGTATACCTTTGCAGTAAAGTAGTTGATACATTGCAAGATACAATAAAGATTTTATTTTTAAATCTGTATCTTTGTATTTGTCCTTATCTACATACTGAGATATTATAAAATCAAGTTGTAGATGTATTTTTATCACACCTCGGACAAGATAATAGAGCAAGTCAGAGTTTTCATTACTGTCCTTAATTTTTTTCGCTGTCTGAGATAATAATTTATCTGAAAACATATTATTTTTTAAAACTTTAACTATGATAGACCATGCCTCTTGTCTGACATTCATATTTCATTCCTTTTTAGATATATATATTTTATACATTCCTTTACAACTTCTTGAATGGTCATTATATTTGTAATTTTCACATTTTGTAAAGCCTTCCTGATTTCATAATTTTTATACCCCAACGATACCAATGCAGATTCTACTTCCTGAAACATATCATTGTTTAAACCCAAATTGTGACTTTCTGTTACAGAAGTTTTTATTTTTTTTGTATCAAGCTCTGATATTATCTCAATTTTATCTTTCAATTCTATTATCAACCTTTCTGCTGATTTTTTTCCCAGACCTGGTGTTTTGGCTATTATATTTGAATTTCCTGTCAGTATTGCTGTAATCAAGTCTTTGATTGATATAGAACTAAGTATTGCTAATGCCGTCTTTGGACCAACGCGATTGACATTTATTAGTAGCTTAAAAAGTTCTTTTTCTTGCTTACTTAAAAAACCAAAAAGACGTGTCCCTTCATCATTATGAAAAGTATATACAAACAACTTAGTTACCTCAAAGACTGCAGGTAACATATCAAATGTGGACAAAGGTATTTTCAATTCAAAACCTATTCCATTACAATCAATTACAACTGTATCAGGCGTCTTTTCAGACAAAATTCCATTTAAATATGAATACAGAAAAACCTCCTAAGTAAGATATCCTATTTCCGAACTTCGTATTCTATTGAACAGGCACATTGCACAAGCTAATCCGTCGGCAGCATCTTCTTTTGCTGGTGTTTTCAGATTTAATATGGATTGAATCATATATTCCACTTGAGACTTAGTAGCATTACCATTGCCAGTTACAGATTTTTTTATCTCTCTTGGCGAAAATGAATATACAGGAATATCTTTTTCTGATAAACAATACATTACTACTCCTCGAATATGACCTAATATAAAGGCAGTTTGGATGTTTTTTCCATAAAATATTGATTCCACTACTGAATAGTTTGGTTTATATTGATCAATGATTAGTTTCAACTCATTACTTAGGTGAAGTAGCTTTTTTTCCAATAAAACCTTTTTTTCTAAGTTGATGATACCGCTACCGGCTGCTAAAATTTTGTTTCTTTCAATATGCAAAATACCATATCCACATTTTCGGCTTCCCGGATCAACTCCTATGATTATCATCTCTGTTTCCTTAACTCAAATTGTTCATCACCTCATCTGATATTTCAAAATTTGCATAAACCTTTTGAACATCATCCAAATCTTCAAGTTTATCCAGCATTTTTAAAAGTTTTTCAGCAACATCATCAGCGTTTATTGTATTTTTGGGCATCCTTGTTAGTTCCGCTTTTTCTATAGTAAACCCATTTTCTTCAAAAGCTGTTACTATTTTATAGAAATCTGCTAATGCTGTGTAAACTATAAATATATCTTCTGATTTTTCAACATCATCTGCTCCTAAATCTAGAGCTTGAAGCATAAATTCATCTTCTTCGAGACCTTCTGCTTTGATTTCGATAGCGCCTTTTTCGTCAAAATTCCACGATACTGCTCCATTTTCTGCAAGATTTCCTCCATGCTTTGAAAATACATGTCGGATATCGGCTACTGTTCGGTTTTTATTGTCTGTTGTGCATTCCACTATGATAGCCACTCCGTTGTGTCCATAACCCTCATATGTAATCTCTTCATAAGTAGATCCATCTATCTCGCCTGTGCCTCTCTTGATTGCCTTTTCGATATTATCTTTAGGCATATTAGCTCCTCTTGCTAGTTGAACAGCTGTTCGAAGTCGTGAATTTGAGTTAATATCACCTCCACCCTCGCGAGCTGAGATAATAATTTCTTTTGCTATTCGGGTGAATAGTTTGCCTCGTTTGGCATCAGCAGCGCCTTTTCTGTGTTTTATTTGACTCCATTTATTATGACCCGCCATAATTCCTCCATAAATCTTATTGCCGAGTTATATCGACATAATCAATTTAAAATACACAAAAAAAAAAAGCCTATTTTTAATCAATAATTTTTTAAAATTTCATGTTTTTTTTCTATATCTTTATATTTTAAAATTTGTTGAATTAATATTAATAATTTTGCTGATACTAGTCCATTCTTATTGATGAAGAGTTATTAAACCATTCGAAATTATATGAGTTGACTCTTCTCATAAACATAATTAAACAGTTCCCTAAAAATTAGGACTCAACAACCTCAATACTACCAATACTTGGTTTTGAGTAACATTAAAGACCATATTCACCATTTGAGCGAAATAAGGCCAGTAATACATTAATATATAAAACCCTATAATTATATTTATTATTAATAAGACTGAGAAAACATCAGCTTCTTGAACTAAACGATTCATGATTCCTACTACGATTCTAACAAAAAAAACTAAGATAACTATAGGGGCAGCTATTCTTATCCCAAGTACAAATATATTTGAGACAATATTTACCATTTGAGGAACAACTTGATGATCGTAAAACATTTCAGTAACAGGGATTAAAAAAAAAGTATCGAACATCACTCTGACAAAAAAATGATGCCCATTTATTGCGAGAATGAGCAAGATAGCTATGATATGAAAAAGCTCCGGCATTGCCTCTGTTTGTTCTGAAGTTGTTGGGTCTATCACTGTTGACATAGTCAAACCGACCATTGCTGAGGCCTGTTGCCCTGCAAATTTGATTATTTCCACAAAGAATCCCGCAAACATGCCTATGCATAGTCCTAAAAATACTTCTTTTGCCACTAAAAACATTAACATTGTAAACTCTACAGGAAAATTAGCGGGATAAGGAATTAATTTGACCATAATGCTTGCCATTGCTATAGCCAAAAACACTCTCATACGAGCATCTATCGATGTATAAGAAAAAAAAGGCAATACTGACAATAAAGTCAAGAAACGAACAAAGACCAATAGCCACAATTCGAGTTGGGCAAGTGTAAATCCTATGGCTTCAAACATTTATCTGAGGTTTACAAGTATGTTCATTAAATAATTGAAATATTCAATGAATTTATTTATCATCCAAGGGATAGTTATTAATAATACTAACATTGTAGCTAGTATTTTGGGAATAAAAGTCAGAGTCATTTCCTTTATCTGAATGATTGATTGAACTATAGATAAAATGACACCTAAAACAAGTCCAGTCAATAGGATGGGTGCAGACAATATCATCGTGAAATACAATGTTTGAGTGGCTATTTCGACTATCAATTCTTGAGACATCTAAAATCCTTTCTACTTTCGCTATGGATTGCGTAATAAGCTAAAAATTAAAACTTCTGACCAATGATTGCACTATCAAATACCAACCATCAACAAGAATAAACAAGAGAATTTTCAATGGTGCTGATATCATAGCTGGAGGTAACATCATCATACCCATAGACATCAAAATACTGGCTACAATCATATCTATCATTAGAAATGGTAAATATATCAAAAAACCCATCTCAAAAGCTATTCTTATCTCACTTATCGCAAATGCTGAAACTATTACTGCGATGGGGATTTCATCAGCATTGTTAGGTCTGGGGAGTCTTGAACTATTTAACATCAATGCGAGGTCTCTTTCTCTTGTTTGATTGAGCATAAATTCTCTTAAAGGTCTAATACCTTCTTGATAAAACTCTTCGTGAGTATATAAACCTTGTAAATAAGGTTGTAATGCATAGTCATTGATATTTCGGAATATAGGTGCCATCACAAAAAATGTCAAAAACAAAGCAAGAGAAACCAATATTTGGTTGCTTGGTTCAGAATTAGTGCCGATAGCCTTTCTAACAAATGATAAGACTATAGATATTCTCGTAAAACTGGTCATCAAAATCAGAATCGATGGAGCTATAGCCAGAATTGTTAAGAGGAAAAGAATTTGTAAAGTATTTGAAACATCAGCGGGAGAAGTAGCTTCATCCACTCCAATCGTGATTCGAGGGACAAATTGAGCATTTAAATCGGTCATCGAAAAGATTGAAATAAATAATACTAACAATATAAAAGTTTTTATGATATTTTTATTATTAATCATAGAAAATATATTTGAGATTTTTTTAATCATTCTATAATCCTTATGTGTTTTGTTTTGTAAAAATTGAGGTGAACAAATCTGAGAATTTCTTTTGACTTTGTGTTTTTTGAGTCAGGCTGGTTATTATTTCTTCATCATCAATGCTGTCTATCAAGGTTACAGAATTATTACTAAAACCTACAATATAGACTTTTTTCCCAAAGGATATAACACTTAAGCCTTGCTTTGCAGAAAAATAAAGATTTTCGTGAATTTTTAAACTGGTTAACTCACTTTTATTTTTGTATTTAGCATTTAGCTTCTTAAAGAAAAATAGTGATAAATACAATAAAACAGATAGAAATATCAACATCCCTATCATTTGAACCATCATAAGGGCAAATGAAGGAGGGGTGGGGCTCGAAATCATTTCCTCAGAGGCGACAGACGAAAGAGTGTCAATTTCAGCAAAATCTGAGTCCAAAAACTCGGATGAGGGAACCTCTTCAAAAGGCATCAGAATACCACAAAAAAAACCAAGAATTAGGATTAGAAAAAAATATCTCAAATAGCTACCTCAACCATTATTAAAGATGAGTAATGTCGCCTATTCTGCTTTTTTGATTTTTTCCAACAATCTTCAAATTTTGCTGTGAACTTATATAAAATCATATTTTATTCAGGACCCAGTGTTCTTATTCTCTCTTCTCTTGATATTAAATTTACTATCCTGATAGCATAATTTTCATCAACCACCATTACTTCACCAGTAGCAAATTTTTTACCATTTATCTTTAAATCTACCAAATCTCCTGCTAGTTTATTTAATTCGACCACTGAACCTTGCCCAAGATCGAGTATTTCTTTAATTCTCATGTCTTTACTACCCAACTCTACCGTAACAGGAAGGTCGATATGGAGTAATATGTCTATGTTCACACCCTTCGCTCCTGAAGGTCTTATCTCCTCTATTTCTGCAAATGAAGCTCTAGAGGCTGCCACTGGTTCTGGTTCTGCTTTTGGTGCTGCTTTACTACTTGATTGTTTAGAAGATGAGCTTTTCGGTGGTGGAGGTGGAGCTGCTTTTTGAGGGTTAAAGACTGCATCAAGTGTGCCTAAAGCTGTTTGTTCAAAAAGTAAATAGAAAAATGTTTCCAATCCGAGTAATTCGAAAGAAATTTCAACCATTTTGTTTTCTTGCAAAAACTCTTTATGAATTTCCATATCGTTCAAAGATATCTCTGTGACATTACCGGAAGATGTGATACCTTCTGCATGCAATTCGGTGGTCATGGAACCCAAAACCTGATTGAGCATTTCTTGAACCCCGTCATGGTGTTCTTCGGGGACATATTCTACTTCACCAGTTCCAAGCATCATGAGGTCTGCTAGGGCAGCTATTGTTTGTTTTGAGGCAACGATTTGCATTTGAAAATCGTTATTTCCAGTAAAATTTATGGTAATCATCACACATGGTATAGAAACATTAGTTTCTAATAAACTTAAATCAAAATCTGAGTAATTCTTGGTTGAAAATGTGATTGGTTGATTTGTGATAGTTCCTATCACTCCACTTGCATTTGAATTGAAAAACTCTAAAAATTTGTCTAACGATTTAACTCCTGTCATATTATATCTCCTTCTTCGTCAATTATATTATCTATTCGAACTGCCTTTTTCTTGCCTTTTTTACCCGGTGAGACCACAAATTTTTTGTGTTCCTGGACTCTGGCTATCAAAGGGTCAGTGATTTTAGTTTCTAAAAGCAATAACTCATTTTCTTTCAACTCCAGAAAATCTTTTACAGATATATATGATTTTCCTAAATCGACTGTAAATCTGACTTCTGTATGTTCTACTGCTCGATAAAGATTCTGTTGATCTTCTTCGCTGGGTGCTTTTTTCAAAAGAGCCATATAATTTTGACTATTTATCTTTTTTAGCACTGGTTCTAACATAAAATAAGGAAAACAAAGTATGATATTAAATTCAAAATTCCTTGCAGTAACTGGAAAAGTCAAGACTATCATGGTTTCTGAAGCAGGAGCTACTGTTACTAGTTGGGGATTGGTTTCAAAATTTGCTATACGAGCTTCCAATACTTCGATATGCTGCCAAGCTTCCTTTAAATATTCAAGGATTCTTTCAGCCACATTATTCATGACCGACCTTTCTATGATTGTAGGAGATTGTTCTGATTTATTAATTACATTTCCAGTTCCTCCAAAAAGCCTGTCAATGATAAAGAAGGAGAATCTTGGGTCTGTTTCAAGGATAGCAAAACCATCAAGTTTGTCTATACTGAAAACATACATATAAGTAAAACTAGCGGCTGACATAGTAAACTCAAAATAGGTTACTTGATCAATATTTGGCACTTTCACATCTATCATTGTTCGGAGCTGATTTGATAAATAAGTTGAAATCAATCGAGAGAAATTGTCATGTATATTTCTCAGTATTTTTAGCTGTTCCTTTGATACTCTATCCGGGTGACGAAAATCATAAATTCTCGCTTCTTTACTTTTTTGTATTTCAAATATCGATGTATCGATATTCTTTTCACCTTCCAGTAAAGCATCTATTTCAGCTTGGCTAAGTAGTTTACTCATAGTTTACCTTCCATTATCAATCTTAAACATCCCGTTTCTTCATTAAATATCGTTTTCTGTATTATTGTAAGACAAATTGCTCAAAAAATACATCGGTTATTCTGCCTTCGACTAGTAAATTGTTGATTACCCGAATGATATCGTCTCTAAATATATCGCGGTTTTCCACATCTCGAAGGTCTTCGATTGTTATTCGCGAGAAATATTGAGTTATTCTGTCTCTAAACATAGGAGCCTTGTTTTGAAGTTCAGCGGGTAACCTTCTGTCTGCAAGCCTATACTCAAACAAAACTATCAAGACCAAAAATCGAGATTCTGATCCTAATGGATTTACAATGATATCACCTACATTAAAAATTGCAAAATCTCTCGTATAGTCTTTCGCGCCTGTAAATCCACCCTCTGTAAAACTGCCCCTATCAGAATTTCTTGATTCTTCACGACGTTGTGTGGGGACATCGGTCTGTTGAAGCCCCTGCATTCTTTGTGGAGACTCCTCACCATCGTTATTCATCCAAAAATAGAAATAAATTCCACCAGCGATAATCAATTGAACAAGTATGATTATGATTATCACTAAGATATTTATTCTTCCTATATTGTTTCTCATTATTATCCTCCTGGCATTAATGAACTTCTTATTTCATCTCTAAGAGTTACGAAAATTTCTACTCTTCTATTTATTGCTCTCCCTTGAGGGGTTGAATTGTCAGCTATTGGCCTAAATTCTCCATGTCCTACCAATTGAAATCGAGAGGGATCTACTCCATTGGTTGCAAATCTTTGAGATATTGACAAAGAACGAGCAAAAGACAATTCCCAATTTGAAGGAAAGCGAACAGTATGTATTGGAATATTATCAGTATGTCCTTCAATTCTCACATTAAAAGAGACTGTGTTCAAGATACGCGCTATTATCCCTAAAACTTCATATGCTTCTTGTTTAACTTCAGCAGAACCTGAATCAAACAAATAATTTTCACTAATTGTAAAATGTAGAACATCACTAGACTGATGAACTCTTATGTCATCTGAGATTCCACCACTTCGAAGCATTTCTTGTAATTCTTGTAACTGTTGTTCTATTTCTTGTTCTGCTCTTGCAGTTCCTATCTGAACAAGCGGCATTCGTGTGATAGGGATTGCTGTTCCAGTAGCACTCATGATGCCTAAAGCACCTCGCAAAGAATTCATGGCAAGTGTAAATTTTACTTGCTCGATTGTCGCCATTGACATCAACAATACAAAGAAAGTTAGTAACAAGGTCGACATATCGCAAAATGTTGCCATCCATGCGGGTGATCCAGCTGGAGGACATTCAGGACACTTTTTCTTTCTTGGCATAATTATGAACTCGCTTTTCTATTTTTAGGAGCTACAAAGGTTTCTAGCTTTTCCCTTGTTACTCGTGGATTATCTCCAGAATGAATTGATAAAACTCCAAATAGCACCATATTCATCAAAAGTAGTTCCTCTTTTGAACGTCTGTCAAGTTTGTTTGACAAAGGGATAGCTACTAGATTGGCTATCACTGATCCATAAAGCGTTGTTATTAATGCTACCGCCATACCTACTCCGATAGCTGAAGGATCGTCAAGTTCCTTGAGCATCATTATCAAACCTATCAATGTTCCAACCATTCCCCATGCGGGGCTCATAGAACCCACAGTTTCCCAAAATGATTTTCCAATCTTGTGTCGCTCATCTACATTGTCAATTTCCGTTCCCATTACGGTTTCGATCACTTCTGGTTCATTACCATCAACCGCGAGCTGTAAAGCTTTTTTCAAAAAGATATCATCTATTCGGGGCATCTCCCGTTCCAATGCAAGAATTCCTTCGCGTCTCGCTTTTTCACCTAAATCTACCATGCTGTTAATTATCTGACCCTGATCGCGGGATTTGGCAAAGAAAGCATTTTTTGTCACTGAAAACATGCTTAAAACATCTGATAAGCTAAATGATATAAGGCAAGCTCCTAAAGTGCCTCCAACGACTATAAATACTGAATCTAAGTCGATAAAAGCATTTATATCATCAGCTATTGCCAAAAAAAGAAAAACGGATGCTAAAATCAAACCTAATACTGTTGATATATCCATAAATTAACCTCAACCTTTATGTAGTATTTCCCAATTTCTAAGGGCTTTCCCCTTGTATTCGATAATTTTTTCTATCACTACTTCTGCTGTTTCTTTAACAATAACTTTTTTACCAGTAGTGAGACTAATGATGGTATCAGGTGTTGACTCAATAAACTCCATTAAATCAGAGTTTATAAAGAATTCTTGACCGTTTATTTTTGTTAGTTTTACCATAAACTATCCTCCAAAAAAATCAATTTTAAACCTAAATATTTACCTTGTTAAAAATGTCAACACTTTTATTATTTTTCATATATTAAAGATATTTTTTCTTATTTTTCCTCTTATTTTTTATAGTAAAGCAATATTTGTGCCATAATTGTCAAAATTGAGGTATTTTTTTCTTTCTTAATACCTTTTAAACAATATTATAAAAAACAATGAAACTTTTTTTATTGTGAAAAGTTTGTATATAGTGTTATTTGTATATTTTAAATAAATTTCAAATGTTTAGGAGGAGAAAAAAATGCTCAGTGAAAAATTGGCTAAATTATTAAATGAACAAGTTAATGCGGAATATTTTTCAGCATATCTGTATCATTCTATGTCTGCTTGTATGGAAAAAATTGCCCTGAAAGGAACAGCTCATTGGCTATTCTCGCAAGCAAAGGAAGAAATGGCTCATGGTATAAATATATACCAATACATTCTGGATAGAGGTGCGATTCCTGTCTTAACCGATATTGCACAACCTAGAACCACTTTCGAGGATATTAAAGAGGTTTTTGAAGCCGTTCTCGAACACGAACAAAAAGTAACTCGACTTATTAACAACATAGCTACAATTGCTATGCAAGAAAACGACCATGCTTGTTATCAATTCATTATGTGGTATGTGAATGAGCAGGTAGAAGAAGAATCAAACGCCTCTGATATTTTGAGTAAAATTGAGATGATAGGCAATGATAAAGGATTGTTGCTTGCTCTTGACAATGAGCTTGCCACCAGAACTTTTGTCAATCCATTCCCAAACAATAGCAAATTGAGCGGAATTTAACAATATGCAAAATATTAAAATAATCGCTATAGTTGGTTCCTTGAGAAAAAAATCCTACAATCGTCAATTAGCTATAGAAGCTGGAGAAATCCTCAAAGATTATGTAGATTTTGAAATTCTGGATTATGAAGATATCCCTTTCTTTAATCAAGATATTGAATTTCCAGCACCTGAAGCGGTTATGAGAGTTCGTAAAAATGTGCAATCTGCTGATGGTGTTTGGTTTTTTTCACCAGAATATAACCATTTTTTTTCTGGAGTCTTGAAAAATCTAATCGACTGGTTATCCAGACCGATTAGTGAAAATGAACCGCAAGTCCTTAAAAATAAACCAGTTGCTCTAAGTGGTGTCACACCAGGTATGACAGGAACAGCAATTGCACAAGATCATCTAATCACCCTTATCAGCTTTCTCAATATGAGAATCATGAATCATCCTCGCTTGTTGATACCCAATGTTTTGCAACAGACAGATTCTGAAAGTAGCTTGACTCTGACATTGAGTAAGAAATATTTAGAAGATCAGGCAAAGGCTTTTCTTGATTTTATAAGGAGTTAGTATATAAACAAAATGTTTGTTCAAAGCAAATAGAGATCAATGAAGTTTATGGAAAATATTTGTGCGATTTGTCATAAAAAGGGACTTGGATGTTGTCTTTTCAAAAAAAACTCTGATAGTCAACAAATAGGAATATTTATTGATGATATAAATAAAATTGCCAATTTTTTGAAGGTCGAAATGGAGTATTTCGTTGCTAAAGATGAGATAAACGACTATTTAAAAGATTTTTTGTTAAGCACACCTTATCCCCTTTTTGACAAAATTTTCCACAACAATATTAGATATAAATTAAAAACTGTAGATGAAAAATGTATTTTTCTCACTGATAAGGGTTGCGAGCTACCCCTAAATATTCGACCTTTGTTTTGCCGAGTTTATCCTTTTTGGCCCTCAAAAAATTTTCAACATATTTATGTTTTATCATCTTCTGACTGCCTTGCGCAAGAAAAAAGCACTCTTAAATGGGAAATAGTTAATAACCATTTTAACTACTCAAAAGAATATTTGGTTAATTTATTTTTTGAAATGAAAACTTCAGGAGACAACCATATTTCTGCGCTTTCTACAAAACCATAATTCCTAAAGAAGATTTAAGGTAATCGACTTTTAGGACTGCGATCATCAATATCAATTGAATATATTAGAGTATTTACTATTTACAAATTATTAACTTATCTAACATGTCTCTTCATTAGACTTCATCATCACTTATATACCTACTATTTCAAACTTATTCTTGACAAAAAACCGTTTCTAAAAAAATTGGCATACTTAGAGGATATTTAATGAAACTAGACTTAATACGAAATTTTTGTATCATAGCTCATATAGATCATGGGAAATCTACTCTCGCTGATAGATTTCTTGAAGCTACAAATGTCATTATTAAAGGAACTACTCCCACGCAAGTCCTTGATAATATGGATTTAGAGAAAGAAAAGGGAATTACTATCAAAGCACATGCAGTTAGAATGATACATAAATATAAAAATCAAACTTATATTTTAAATCTCATTGACACACCCGGACATGTAGATTTTTCTTATGAAGTTTCTAGAAGCCTTGCCTCTTGTGAGGGGGCGCTACTTTTGGTCGATGCTTCACAAGGTATTGAGGCTCAAACTATGAGCAATTTATATCTCGCTATGGAAAACAATCTTGAAATAATTCCTGTTATTAATAAAATTGACCTACCAAATGCTGATGTAGAAAACACTATACATGAAATTGAAGACATTATTGGTATTTCGAGAGAAGAAATTTTCAAAGTTAGTGCTAAAGCTGGTATCAATATTGATTTGTTGCTTGATGGGATCATTGAAAACATTTCTGCTCCAGAGGGAGACCCAGAAAAACCATGTAAAGCCTTGATTTTTGATTCTTATCATGATGTTTTTAGGGGCGTGATTATTTTAGTCAGGATGTATGATGGAAGGTTAAAAAAGAACGATAAAATAAAATTCATGTCAAATAATAAAGAATTTGAGATAGAAGAATTAGGATATTTAAGTCTAAAACATGAACCTACTGCATACATTTCTGCTGGGGAGGTCGGATATATCATTGCAAACATAAAAGATGTTTCAGATGCCAGAGTTGGCGATACTGTTACTTTTGCAAAAAATGGTATTGAAGAACCATTGACTGGTTATCAAGAACCAAAACCAATGGTCTTTAGTGGTATTTTCCCTATTGACAATAGCGATTATGAAGATTTAAGAGACAATATCGCAAAACTAAAATTAAATGATGCTTCTTTGATATATGAAAAAGATAATTCGTTAGCTCTCGGTTTTGGGTTTAGATGCGGTTTCCTCGGGATGTTGCATCTTGAAATTGTTAAAGAAAGGCTTAATAGAGAATATAATATGGGGATACTTACTACTACACCTTCTGTATCCTTTATTGTTATACTCACTGACGGAACCGTAAAAGAAATAAACAATCCAGTAGAGATGCCCGACCCTATAAAAATTGATAAAATTTCAGAACCTATTATGAACACAGAAATAATTGTCCCTTCTGATTATGTTGGCAATATTATGAAACTTTGTCAAGATAGGAGAGGTATCCAAAAAGATTTACAATATATTGATTCAAGAAGAGTTGCTTTACATTATGAAATGCCACTTGTTGAAATTATTTTTGATTTTTATGATAAATTAAAATCGGTTAGTAGAGGATATGCCTCACTCGATTATAGTTTTAAAGAACACCGAATTAGTAACATTGTAAAAGTTGATATACTCATAAATGGTGACAAGGTTGATGCCATGTCTTTTATGTGTCACGCAGATAAAGCTTATGAATGGGGAAAAAGTGTAACTGAAACACTTGAAGATGTCATTCCTAAACACTTGTTTAAGATTGCAATTCAAGCCTCGATTGGTGCGAAAATAATTGCTAGAAGCACAATCACTGCAATGAGAAAGAATGTCATTGCTAAATGTTATGGTGGTGATATTACAAGAAAGAAAAAATTATTAGAAAAACAAAAAGAAGGCAAAAAGAAGATGAGAGAGATTGGAAATGTTGCTATTCCCCAAGAGGCTTTTTTAGCAGTGTTGAAAGCTGATAGAGGTTAGATTGTAATAAACTATTTCAAAAAATATTTTTTTTGAAAATATACTTATTAATAAATCCTTGACAAAAACAATGCGTTTAATAAAATGTCACACTGAGGTTTATTTTTGATGATAAAAAAGATTGATCAATTGCTCGATTGGACACAAGAGTCCTGGGATCAAAAGGCTTGGTTTGAGGAGACCACAAACTTTATTTTGGGGTTTATTAAGGAATCACTTGCAGAGAAGTCTATAGAAAACTTTCCCGTTGATAATTCTAAGCTAATTAATAAAGTTGATGATTATCTTGAATCTGTCTCTTTGCAAGAATCAAAATTGTTTAACGATTTCAAGGCAGCCTTGATTTTTTTTAGAACAAAAGAGTATACTTTTGCTGAAGAATACCTTACAAGAGCTACAAAAACTATAAATAAACTAAATAACAATGAGGTATTTTTAGGTATAAAGTTTTTTTGTCTTGCGAAGATACAGATGGAAAAAGGTGATTTTAGGAAGTCAAATGAATTTTTTCTCAAGGGTTTCAAAATTATTAATAACCATTTAAATTTTAATGAAAAAACTGAGTATCTCATACACTGGAGCTATCTTTTTATAGAGTCAAATAACCCCAAACTTGCGGAGACTATTCTTAATTTATTAGCAAATAAATTGCTCCCTCAAATAAACCATGCTTATTCTTTGTTATTATATATCTTGTTTTTACACAAAAGGCTTTATAATAGAGAATCTGCGATGTCTTATGCTAATCTTCTCTTGTCATGCCCAGATGAATATCTTGATAACGATGAATGGTATATCTTGCACTTGTTTTGTGGTGATTTTTTTGCTAAAGATAATGAAAATTTAGAAAAATCTATTTATCATCTCACTATGGCAAATAATTTTTTATCCAGAAAATGGAAAGTTGTTGTAAAACAGATTTCTTTGTTACAAGATGTGTTAAAACTGTCTGAATACTTACAAATTCGTAAAACTTATGAAGACAAAATGTTGGAAATTATTTTAGAAAACAATTTACACAACAATCACTACTTAAAATCTTTAAAAAACGCTTATGAAGAGCTTCAAAAAGTCTATAGCACTTTACAAGAATACTCATTTACTGATGGTTTAACAAAGCTCTACAATAGAAGATATTTATGGGAGAAAATTAGTGATTTCTTTGTTTTAGCTATGAAGGAAAAGGTGCCTGTTAGCTGTTTATTAATTGATTTTGATGATTTTAAAAAGGTCAATGATACTTATGGTCATATCGAAGGTGATAAAGTTTTAAAACGTTCTTGTAAAGCTATTAAATCTTTATTTAAAAAACACAAAATGATCATCAGATTTGGTGGTGAAGAAATACTGATTTTACTACTAAAGGTGAACAAATCCCAAGCAATCAAAACTGCTGAAAAACTAAGAAAAACACTTGAAGAACTTGAAATAACCACTGATAATGGCGATACTATCAAAGTGACCGTATCTATAGGTATTTCTTTATTAAACAAAATAGATATTGTGAAACCAAATTTGCTCGACAAAATGATTATGGAAGCCGATAGATCTATGTATTTAGCTAAGTCTAAAGGAAAGAATAGAGTGGAATTTATCACTGATTTTGGTTTTTTAAATTCAGATTTTTAATTCAGGTATTGTATGGCTAAAGTTGTTGTAGAAAATGTATATAAAACTTATGATAATTCCGTTCATGCAGTTATAAACGCAAATTTTATTGCCCAAGAAAAAGAGTTTTTAGTCTTGGTTGGTCCTTCCGGGTGTGGGAAAACTACCACTTTGAGAATGATTGCCGGTTTGGAAAGTATCAGTCAGGGAAATATATATATTGATGAAAGAAAGGTCAATGATGTCCCACCAAAAGACCGTGATATTGCAATGGTATTTCAAAATTATGCTTTATATCCCCATATGAGTGTTTATGAAAATATGGCTTTTGCTCTTAAATTAAGGAAAGCTTCAAAATCTGAAATCGATGAAAAAGTCAAAAAAGCTACCAATATGCTCGGTATTGAAAATTTACTCGATAGAAAGCCAAAACAATTATCAGGCGGACAAAGACAAAGGGTTGCATTAGGGAGAGCTATTGTTCGGAATCCAAAGGTTTTTTTATTTGATGAACCTTTATCAAATCTTGATGCCAAAATGAGAGTGCAAATGAGAACCGAAATTTCCAAACTACATAATACGCTACAAGCTACAATGATATATGTCACTCATGATCAAGTCGAAGCTATGACTATGGGTAGTAAAATTGTAGTTATGAAAGATGGGATTATTAATCAAATCGATAGTCCATTAAAAATCTATAATTACCCTGTTAATATGTTTGTCGCTGGATTTATTGGCAGCCCCGCAATGAATTTTATCAAAGGTGAATTAGTTGCAGAGAATAAAAAATTATATCTTGTATTTATAGATAAAGGAAATGAATCTCAAAAGATACCTTTGCCTGATGATTTAAATATTAAATTAAACAACTATCCTCATAAAGAAATAATTTTTGGAATTAGACCTGAGGATATATACGATAGTAGATACAGTTCTATGGCAGAATATGCCATTGAATTAGATGCTATTTGTGAACTTGTTGAACCATTAGGTAATGAATATATAGTTTATCTCAAACTTAATGATTCCACTATTACTGCAAGATTTGACCCTAAAATTCTGCCTGAAATTAATAAACCTTTGAGAATTACTTTTGATATGTCAAAAGGTCATTTTTTTGATGTTGAAACTAAAAATTCAATTTATATTTAATTTGAGATTATTACATAAACTATAGGAGAATGAATGAATGATATTAAAGACTACGATCAGATGAATAAAGAACGAATTGAGTTGTTTTTATTCTTGATTAAAGAATATGAAAGTTACGACAATAGAAGAAGCAAAAGCTTTAAAAATTTCAAAGATCTTCTCAGAAAAAAGAATGTTTCCACATCATATTTTATGTTATACTACAAAAGATACAAAAAAACTGGTGATGTTTTGGATTTATTGCCATTTATGAGAAGCGTAAAAGTTAAAGTTTTAAACCCAGATTTTATAGAGGAATATAAAAAACATGTTGAAATATATGACATGATAAAAGAGAAGAGAATTACAACTTACAAATCTTGCAAGGATTATTTAAAATCCGTAGATTTAGAACCTTACCCATTCTACATGGTGTACAATTTGATTAAATATGGCACTTTTAAACCGCCAAATGCATATAAAAAATATAAATCTAACATTCCAGATGATACGCTTGTCCAAGAGATTCTGGAAGCACGCAAAAAAGGTTTGTCACAGAAAAAAATTTATAGATTCCTTAAGAAAAAGTTTTTAACGGATGCTCCCTCACATCCAAAAATAAAAAGAACTTTGTTAATGCATAATCTAACTAAAGACCCAAGAAAAGAATATAAACCAGAATTTCAAGAACTATTTGATGAGTATGAACTAGTAAAAGCAAAAAAACATCAAACTTACAAAACTGTTGTTGCTTTTCTTGATGCAAGGAACATTTCTAGCTCCTATTTTCACTCTATTTGCAAAAAATTTAATAAAAACTTTGATAGAATAAAATCTACTTATAAAGATTGGAATAAAGAACTCTATGATGATTATGTGAAAGCTGCCATTGAACTCAGAATGCAAGCAAAAAACATTAAAGAAATTTATTTTATTTTAAAGGATAGATTCAAAGAAAACGCCTATTCAAGAGACAGTTTAACTCGAATTCTTATTAAACATAACTTGAAAAATCTATCTCCGTCCTTTAAAAAAAAGGTTTTTGTTGCTCTCATTGATGAATATGATAGGCTTATTGAAACTTTTTCTGAAAAGTCATTTGTTGTGGATTCTTTTTTTGTCTCAAATCATCTCGATAGACTCATTTTTATGTCTGTCTATAATAGATTTAAACTTTCTCAAAATGAAGACGATCTTTTGATTCTTTATCAACCGTTAAAAAACGTTTTTAAATTTGAAAATGAAATTATTGAGCTTAGAAAGAAACAGCTATGCCAAAAAAAGATTTATTATGAATTAAAAGATAGATACACCGATGATTACCCGTCTGAAAGAACCATTAAAAAAGTTTTGAATTATCACAAACTTAACTCAAGCCATAAAAGACCTAAGTTAGATGTCCTTAGACAATACATTAAGGAATATGAACTCGCTATTCTTGGATTGAATGAAAAGTATAAATTAGTTAATGATTTTTTTCTGGATGTTAATATGAGTGCTACTTATTTTAAGGTTTTATACATTAAATTTCAACCTCCAGAGAAAAGAATTAAACCAGTTTATAGAGCTGTAGATCCATATATCGCAAATCAAATCATTAGGCTAAGAAAAGAGGGGCGAAGTATAAAAAATATATCAAAAGAATTGCGTGAAATTTATCCAGATAACTTACCTGCTTTGTCAACTATACATAGAGTTTGTCACAAAAGCGACCTCGGAAATTTGAGGCTTGTAAAAAAATATATTGAAAATCAAAATAAAGAGAATAATTAATCTATATGAAAAAAGCATGGATTTATGCCTTTATTGCTTTGTTCTTATGGGGAATACATGGTCCTGCTGGTAGATATCTTGCTATTAATGATGTTGATATGTATTTTGTTTTTTCGTTTAGATTATGGATTGGGACATTTGTATTTTTTATTTTTTTGTTGATTAACAAATGCTTAAAAATTAATTGGAAAGAGGACTTAAAACAGATTTTACTCATTTCAGGGATTGGTTTGATTGCAAACACGATTGTATTTCATTTGACCCTCAATTATCTACCCGGAACATTTGTTATGATTCTCGAAAATCTTTCTCCTATTTTTGTTCTACTTGCAACTTTATTGTTCTACGGGATAAAACCAAAATTATCGGAAATTATTGCTTTAATTTTATCATTTCTGGGCATTTTTTTGATTATTTTAGGTAAAGATAGCTTTCCAGAATTATCAGAAGGATACTATTTGGGTGTGTTTCTCGGAGTCCTTACTGGTATAACCTTTGGTGCATATATTTTCTTCTCTGCTGATCTATTAAAAAAATTTAAAAATGATTATGTCAGTGTTATTAAATTTCAATTCAAAATAATGCTCATTGCAGCTATAGCATGCTCTCCTTTTTTAATAACTGCAAAGTCATTTCCTAGTAATCCAACACAATGGTTTTGGGTTTTTGAAATGGGTATTTTTCAAAGTGGTTTAGCTTATTTATTTTGGAGTTTTGCTCTTGTTTATATAAATGCAAATACAGCTTCTATACTTTTTTTACTGACAATTTTATTCACAACAATAAATGAATACCTATTCTTAGATCTTAGATTGAATACTTTCTTAGTTTTGGGAGCTTTGTTGATATGTTTTGGAGGATATTATATTACAAATTCAATGAGAAAATAATCTGTTTTTTATTGAGTAGAAATATATATTTAATAATGAAAAAACACTGGTGGGTTATTTGTCTTTGTTATAACAGTGATTCTTATATGTAAAAAATAAAAAACAATTTAGAAATGAGGTTTCTGATGAAAAAAGTATATAAATTTTGGCTTTATGGTATATTGATAATGCTCGTAGCAATAGGATTTTTAATATTTTCTCATCTTAATCCTAGATTTTCACAGTGGTATGCAATTAACATACACCAAAATATTTTCCCTCATATTAGCTTGTTAATAAGCTATTTTCCTTTCTCAATTTATGAGATAGGTTTATTATTTTTACCAATTTTAATATTTTTTTTTCTGATAAGAGACATTATTAGACTTTTTAGCAAGACCGGACGTGAACTATTTGTGAAAAACATTAAAAAGACTCCGTTAAGATTACTTTATATTATTTCTATCCTTCTATTTATGTTTACCTTTACTTCTGGAATTAATTATACAAGAAATCCTTATACAAATTATATAGATATTAGTGCACAGCCGTCACATCTTGACGATTTAATTCATTTATTCCACCATTTAATAGATCAAGCTACTGAAATTGTTGATTATGTAGAAATAGATGGTAGCGGTATTTTTGTTTTGAACCGTGAAAATTTAGTCGATGAAGCTCGTAGAATAATGTTAAACCTAAATAATTATTATGGTGGACTTGGTAACATTTTCCCACGAATTAAGACTTTGAAACTTTTTAATTTTATATTGGATAAATTAGGTATACATGGTTTTTTTTCTCCATTTACTCTTGAAGCTCATTTCAATCAAAATGCCCCAACACATAGAATACCTTTTATTATCACTCATGAACTTGCTCATACTGTGGGATACATGAGAGAAGATGAAGCAAATTTTATTGCTTATTTAGCATGTAAATATTCTGATAATGCAGACTTCCAATATAGTGGTTTTATTGTTGCTATAACCTATACATTAGGAGCTTTGCGAAAAGAATTAAATAGAGAGCAATACACAGAATTATATTTTATGTTGCCAGAACAGATTATCAGAGATTTAGTCGCTCAAGATTCATATTACCAAAGATATGTGGCACAAATTCCTACAGTTGTTGGACAAAGAGTTTATGACGGTTATCTTAAACTGAACCAACAAGATGAAGGGATCAGAAGCTATGGCAAAATGGTTGATTTATTATTAGCCTACTATAGATAGTGTTTTATTAAGGAAATCATGTATTTATGAAATATTATATAGAGTTAAATAACCCTCATCATAATAAATGTAAAATCTATTTTCGTTATAATTTTATCCTGGTATAACTATAAATTGAACCACAAAATCTTCTTCTATCTCATTTCCAACAATATCAGAAGTCTCTTCGTGTAAAACCAAGCGATAGGAGTTAAATTCTCTTAATTCGTTTTGCGGAATGTATCTTAATGTAAAACCGGCATTATTTATCGAATATAATGGAATCAATTGTTCACTTTCAATTTCTCTTAAGGAGATACTTACATTTGCATTAAACATAATTTTATTAAATAAAAAAGTAATTTCAGGTAATAAACTATTGATAACACTACCATTTCTGGGAAAAGATTCTACGATACTTGGATTAGTAGTGTCAGATAACGATTGAGAATCGAAATAGTTGGTAACAGTTTGTCTTTCATTACCTCTCCTATCTAATAGCCCTCCAACTTGTAACCGATAAGTTAATGTATCCATTTGAGTTGTAACAACGAATAATTGAGTGTCTACTAATTCTTGATGCAAAATATTTATACTTGTATTTGTGCTATCGTCAATAATTCTTACAAAAGGCATCTCAACAAGCGGTTTATTAAAATTTAGAACTAACTGATTGTTTGTTGGATTCAAAATATTGCTTAGATTGGGTCTCACTGTATCTGCCACTACAAGATTTATATTTATCTGCTCTGTTGTTGGCAAATCAAAATTTGTTCTAAAAAAGGGGTCTATTCCAAAATCATATCTGTTATTTTTATTTGAATCTATAAAAGCTCTTAAAGTGTAATTTCCAGCGTTTAGATACTCAAAATAGTAGTTTTCTTCTGAAATATTTCTATTGAATATGAGTAGAGAGTCTTGGTCAAGCAAGGATATTAAAGTTTCGCTCAATTGAGATATTTCTGCTGTTGAAACGAAAGAATTAGCTATTGCGTCATAATCTTCGAAAAAAATATAGCCAGAAATACTATTTCTCTGTAGCTCTCCATTTCTAAAGGTCATAATTATGTGTTCTTCTAAGGTATTGTTTCTATCACACCTTATAGACTGGTTCAAAAAAATTTTGACATTTGTATCCTCTGGCAAGTTTTCAGTAAATTGTATATGCAGGTTACCTCTTTTCCAAGAAAGCCTTTTATTTACATTGTTTGGGCTTACAACTAAACCATTTATGACTGAAGTTCTGTCCATTAATTTTGTAAAGGCGATTATTATTTCGTTATTTTCGATTGGCTCAAATTCAAGTGGTATAGTATAGGCTATCTCAGGTCTTGTTTCATCTACAGGACCTCCTGTCGGTGAGCGTTGATTACCGCATGATTTGAGTATTGAAAATATCAAGAGAAATGACAATGATCTGATAATGTAATGCATAAAATGAGTAGATGGAATCATACTTGAAACCTTCTTTTAAATGCGTTCAAAAGAGTATTAGAAGCTGTATATTCCATATCGCTACCATAAGGTATTCCTGTGGCTAAACGAGTAATTCTTATGGATTGTATAATCTGTTTCTGTTCTACTTCTTCACTACCATGTAAAACATTATGTTTCAAAGATTGAGTAGAGTTAGGTAGAAAATTTCCAAGATTATCAGCTAAATACTGCATTGTAGTTTCACCTTCTGTTGATGGGGATATAGCAAGAATAATCTCCATAAAAGTCTTTTTTTCAAGATACTTCATCATTTCATTTATTCTTATTTCATTTGGTCCTATTCCGTTTATAGGAGACAATAAATTCCCTAAAACAAAATAATACCCATTGTATTCCTTTGTGTTTTCTATTGCAAAAACATCTCGAGAGCTTTCTACAACACACAAAAGCTCATTGTTTCTATTGTTATCAGAACAAATAATACAAGGACTTATGTCTGACAATAAAAAGCATTCTGAACAGGGTTTACACTTTATTAAAGCAACTTCAATAGATTTAGCAAGGCTTTGTCCCTTTTCTTTAGGTAAACTCACTATAAAATATGCTAATCTCTGAGCAGTTTTTTCACCAATACCCGGTAGAATCTGGAGATTTTTTTGTAAATCAAGTAATGATTCTGATATAATACTGATAAAGTCCTCCCTTATTATTTGAAATAAATGAGTGAGATATTGTTATATTTCAAAACAATCCGGGTATCTTTATCCCACCTGTTAGTCTACTCATATCGTCTTCTACTTCTTTAGATACTTTCTTAAATGCATCCTTGATTGCTGCAAGTATAAGATCTTCAAGCATTTCTACATCATCAGGATCGACGACTTCTGGATTGATTTTGATGCTCTGAATGTCGTATTTTCCGTTCATTTCCACAGTGACCATGCCACCACCAGATGAAGCACTCCATATCTTAGCTTCCAATTCTTCCTGCTGCTTAACTATATCAGCTTGCATTTTCTGCATTTTCTTTTGTAAATCTTGAAATTGTTTGGGATTTCCAGGAAACATATTTTACTCCATTAAAATTGAATTTTCGCCAATTTTATAAATTTGGTTGATATGTCAACTACTTTTTTTTTATTAAGGCAACTCATAATTATATTAATGCAATTTTTAAACTTCCAATATATAAAATTATGGACGCCAATTAATTTGATAATAATCGAAGTATTGTTTAGGATATTTTAGTATTTAGCGGAATCCACTTTTTTGTTCAATTTATGTTAACCCCAAAAGACACTTTATTTGTTTTAACTGAAAATTATAAACTTAATAGCTACATTATCAAAAAGCACTTTTTTTTTCGCTATACGAAAACCTCTAATGATAAAGTCTCGATATTTAACAACTTTGTTATTTTTTTATTAAATATAAGAATTTTTTCATTTTCTAAATTACTCATGTAACATATTTAAATATAGTATCATATATTAAGTAACTATCTAAAATCAAGAATATCTTGACAATTTTTAAATATTTATTTTCTTTACCCGAACATAGTAAAAATGTTCAAGTAAGGTAAATTATGGAAAATATTTTTTTAAAAATAAGTGATTTAAGAACTAACGCTAACAAAAAGGCTTTACTTCATTATCAACAATCAAGTGGGACAAAGGTTGTTAAGCAAATTATTGGAGCAAATCCATTGAATAGAGAATGGGTTGATGAAGCTTCAAATAGATTGAAATTTGCAATGCAAAACCAAGGTTTTCAGAGGGTCAAAGCTCTTACACAGGCTTTAAATACTCTATATTTTTGTGATTGGGTATTGAAAGAAAATAATTATTCAGACAATGAAATCAAGAAAATGATACAAAAAGCAGAAACAACATATTTAAACGCATGCCTAAGTTTTATCGAACAGAATGTTCATCAATCAAATAAAGTTATTGGTTCGTTTACTACGCTTTTTCAAGCTATTGAAGTTATTTCTGAGACAAATCACTCAATGGCACAAAAATACAAGCAAATGTTGTCACGATATCACTCTCTTTATACAACTTTAATCAAAATAAAGGATATATGTAATAAACCAAACAATAAACTAAATAAAACAAATACTCAACAGATAAGTTCGCTATTGACTCACCATGACTCTGCTTTCAAGATGTATCCAAGTCTTAAAGAAGATATATTAGAAATAATTAAAAATAAAATTGATGAAATTTTGATAGATATTCAAAATGAAACTGATAAGATTTTATCTGCTCATGAGCCTTCCTTAAATGAATTATTGAAATTACTAAATGAATTTTACGACATTTATAGTCCTTTAGAAAATATTTTTATTCAAAAAAGATATAAAGAAATTCTTGAAAAAAGAGATGAATATTTCAGACTCAATAGTATTTTAAATGAGAATTATTCAGAATGGGTAAATATTTATCAATACTATTCATTGCCTAGAAACAAAGTTGACGAAAATAAAATAATTAATACCTTAAACTCTATAAATAAAAACTCGAACTTGTTAAATCTAAATTTTATAGAGATTAATAAATTATCCCCAAATCCAGATGAAATATATACTTTTTTACAAACTCTTGTCTCCCAACAAGGGAATGATTCGATCATCCACTATTATAAAATAGAAAATGATTTGCTCAACGCACCAGAAAGCGAAAAAAAGATTGAGGAAATAGTTAGATTTATTAAACATCTTGAGGAAAAAATTGCTGAACGAAATACTAAAACTCAACTAAAAAGTGAACTTCTTAGAATGAAAGATGATTTCAATACAATTCTTCAAAATAGTATTGAGCGTAAAATCATTCAGTATCTTGCCACTAAACCTACCCAAAACAACTTGATCCATTTCTTTGATAAGATTCTTGCATATTTTTATGATATG
This sequence comes from Candidatus Cloacimonadota bacterium, assembly GCA_009777575.1. GTDB lineage: Bacteria > Cloacimonadota > Cloacimonadia > Cloacimonadales > WRIO01 > WRLO01. The sequence goes on along the minus strand of WRLO01000001.1, from coordinate 46,202 downwards.
AATGATTTAAACAAAATTAGTCACTGGCAAACTATTAAAAAGACTATTTTTAAAGCATTAAATGAAGTACCCAAAATCATAGAAGCTTTGAAAAAAGACTTTGATTTTATGAAACAATTACCAGAATCTAAAGCTAAAATTGCTTTACAGAAAAAAATATATGATGCTATAAACAGCTTAAATGACATAATGCCAACTATAGCTTTGTATCAGATTGGAGATATTCATAATTATTTGAATACAATTGATGAAATTGAAAAATCTATGAATTTCAAAGAAAGCACCTTAAAACCTTTTGATAAACTGATTATTCTTGATAAATTTACAACGAAAAATATCATTATCTTTGGTAAAGATTTAATCAAAATTGGTAGAGATGAGGATGCAAACGACATTGTCCTTAAATCTGACTGGGTCTCTAGTTCTCACTGTACATTAGACTTCAAAAACTTACTGTTGACAGATAACAATAGCACTAATGGGACTTTTGTAATAGATTCTAAAGAACCAAAAAATCAGTTTGAAAGAAAAGAAAAATGTGCTATTTCAGAGATTGAATGTTTCAATATAGCAAATGCTTTCGAAATAAAAATAGAAAATTTTGAAACCCTTTCCATTATGAAAATTGTCAAAATATTTGATACAGACCTCCTTTGTAAAGAAAGAGACTATACCCAGGGTTTGTTCAATACAGATTTTGTTTGGTTAAAGAAATATGGTTCTTTGGCAATAGACATTTTTACGGGGAAAGTAAAATTAGAAGAAGATAATGACAAATCTAAAGATATATTTGTCATTATGAGCGATGTTGGCTTTATTGTCGTTGATAAAGAAAACTCAAAACCACCTATATCAATCACAGAGCATGAAAAAATTACTACTGATAGGTTTAGTATTTATCTTGATTAGTTTTGGATGTGCTGTTAATTCAGTATCAGAACCATTGGGTTTTAGCATACCCCGAGAAATATTAGATGAGTGGAATGATTCTACTTCAAGAAATCCTATCGTCCAAACTCAAATTGAAGCCTTATCCATCAATGATGCTCGCTTAAGAGCTCAAAACGACTTTAGAAGAAAACTACTTGAATTTTTATCGCAAGAATATCAAAAAATTTTACAAGAACATTTTTCTCTCTGGCAAGATTCTAGGCAAGGCTTCAATAGACAACTTATTGAACAATTGACTTCCATAGCCGATAATTCTGATTATCATGTTTCCGAAGGGAATAGATACATACACACTATATCCTTATCACAATCTGCATATAATAATCTTCTTCAAAGGGAAAGAGAAAATACAAGGATCAGAGCAGAAGACATTTATCAAAGAGCTATTGAAAACAAAGACATTAATAATATATTATCTGCTATCGATATGTATCTTATGTATCCAGAGGATTTTAACGAAACAGTTAACCAGTATTATGAAAATAATACTAAGATTAAATTGGATTATCTTGTTAATGAGTTGAAAAATATTAAAATAGATTATCCTTCAAGACAGATAGTTTATAGAGAACAAGAAATTGATATTTTAATCAAAACGAACATGGGTAGTATCTTGAATTTTATTTATCATGACCAAAGAGTAGAAAAAATAGCAGATAGAAATAATTCTATTTCGTTAAAAGTAGGTTTTAATAGAAATCCTTCAGACATAAGAATTATTACTCAATCGGGTATTAATGATAATTTTACTATTAGATTTGATTTAAATACTGAAAGAACATATAGGACTAATCAATTGTCACACAATTTATTTCTTTATTCTTTGATAAATAGATATATTCAAAATACTTCAGGGGAAATCAATATTCTTTATATTGCTGGGACTTCATTTTGGATAAGATCAAACAATTTTTCTGAGGGTATCAACCGTATTAACGAAATGGTTAGACTAAATAATTGGGAAATAGGAAATGAACAAAACTATATAAATATACTCGATTTAAATAAAGTAATAATTGAGGAGAGAAGATTAAATATAGGTTCTTACTATGTCAAAGCATCTTTAGAAATAAATATTTTAGATAAAGATGGAAACTTACTCCAAAATAACAGAATAATTGAAGCAGAAGCGCAAGATACTACATCTTATGAAAATTCTCATAGAAGAATAGATAGAATGTTGTTGAACGAGTTAAATAGATTGGAAAGATTATTTTGATTTTATTTTACATTTTAAAACTAAAGTAATAAAACCCTTATTTTACTTTCATGATAAGCATGGTAATATCATCAGCTTGCTCTGTTCCAGTAGTAAAATCATCTATTTCTTGTTTCACTAAAGAGAGTAGTTTCATAGGCTGACAGTAATGATGTTTATCATTTTCATCCTCACATAAAGAAAAATAATTCACCACTGCATGATTTAAAATGTTTTGCAATCTCTTTTCTGTAAACATCTCACCCTCTGAGTTCATAGCTTCTGTCACGCCATCTGTGTATAAAAACAGTATGTCACCATGATTTAGAATTATTTCTTCTTCCGTAAAGATAGCATTTTTTTTCCAACCAAGAATAGTGCAAGGTTTCGTTTTCAAAAAATCAAAATATAAATCATTTTTCTTTATGGATAAAAGGGGTGGATTGTGTCCTGTATTAACATAAATAAATTTATAATTAACAAGATTGAAATAGCCAATAAAACAAGTTACAAACATACCAGTGTCATTATTTTCGCAAAGGGTTTGATTGACAGCTTCCAATACTTCTTTCAAACTTTTTTCAGGAGTTGCATTGTGTTTAATCAGGATTTTAGTGATGACCATAAACAAAGCAGCAGGTATACTTTTCCCTGCCACATCAGCTATCACAATAGCAAGCGTATTATCATCTACAAAAAAGAAATCATACAAATCCCCACCAACTTCTTTTGCAGGGTGCATGATGGCATGGATATCAAATTCAGTTCTTTCAGGATATGGTGGAAATGTATAAGGAAGCATACTAGATTGAATTTCAGCTGCAATCCTCAGTTCAGAGCAGATTTTTTCTTTTTCAGTATGCTCTTTTGTGTAAGCATCTATAGATTTTTGGAGTTCAGCAGTCATTTTATTAAATGCTTTAGCAAGATTTCCGATTTCGTCTTTAGAATAGGAATCAGTTGTAACATCAAGATGGTTTAAGGAAATCTGATTTACACTTGAGGTTAATTTTTTTATCGGCAAATAGATAATTTTTGTTATAGTTAAATATACCAAAAACAAAATGAGGACAACAATAAAAGATAATAAATAAGTAAAAATCTTGTTTCTATTGTCGGACTCAAAAAAGATTTCATCTAAAGGAGAATAAACAATTAAACGCCATTGATTTTTCATAACCCTTTCAAAAGCAACATAAATCTCATCGTTTATCATTGCCACAGACACGCAAACTTCACAAGAACCAGACCAATATTTATTCACATTTTTAATAATATATGGTAAAAATTTATTAATATTTTCTAATGATTTTGTTTCAGCGAAAATATTATCTGTATTTAATGGACAGAATGTATTGATCAGGACTTTATTTTTTTCCAAGTCTGAAAGCATTACTATGCTATTTTTAGTTGGTTTTAAATCAGATAAAGCATTAAGCACTTCTTCAATATCCCAATCCAAGATAGATATACCTATCTTTTCTCCAGATTTGTCAAATATCCCTGCTCCGGCAGTAATAACAGTCTTAAAAGTAGTATCATCGAGATATGGTTTAATCCAAGTCACCTGATAAGGCATTTCAATCCTATCAAAGATTTCCTGATACCATTCCATTTCGTGATAATCATATTCATCTTCAATATTATCAAGTAAAACTTTATTTTCATCGAGTTCAAAGTAAGCGTGTATTCCCAGTCTGCGTGTATCAGAATTAAAAGAGTACGGTGCAAACCAAAATCCCCCCCCAGTAGCAGCTGGAAAACTATGAAGAAATTCAAGAGTAGATAGCTCTCCTATCTCTTTAGACTGAGCAAGCTGACATATAAATCCATTTGAGGCTAATTGAATGGCTCCACGCTCTATTTCAGCGATCATTCTATTTGTCTTTTCTGTCTCAAATTTCAAAATTCTACGGATATTTTCCAGACGGAGTTTTTGATATGCTCTAGTCACTAAAATAGTATAAAAGGTAAAGGTAGAAATAAGGCAAATAAGTGAAACAAGAGTAATGTAAAGAATTTTAGCTTTTAAAGAAATCATTTTACACCTCCACCAGAAACAGTGAATACACCTCTCCCCTATTCATAAAAAGATAACCATTCATAGCTTTTACTATTGTGAAAGCAATTTCATTTCTTTTCATAGTTTTTACCTCTAATAAAGATTATTTCAATATGCCCCACTTTTAAAAGCCATTTTTCTCTCTTTGGCTTTTACACACTATAACCTATCAATTGGATTAAATAACTCTGTAAATATAAGATGTTTCATAATTTTTGAAATTTTTATTTGAAATGTAAGCATTGAATATTTACATCTTGAAAACTATAGGAAGTAGCTATTATAGAATTTCCAGTTTAGAAAATGGTTTCTTAAATATCACTTGACAAAAAGTATCTCTTATAATTAATGAACCCAGAACAAAATAATGATTGTTCTATAGGGACGCTGATATGCCCTAAGATAGCTCTCCATAAATGAGCGGAGTTTTTTATTAAACCTTACCATATCACCCCAATATTGTTAGGATGCATTTATGCTGATAAAAGGATGTAATTATGGATTTTGGATTGTATATCATCATTTCAAACCCTGTTTTAGCTTATTCAAAAATTGCTGAAATATGTGTCAGACAAAAAATCAAATATTTACAACTCAGAGAAAAAGACTTGGATGACAGAAAACTTTTAGCGATTGCTAGAGAGATAAAAAGCATCACGAAAGACTCAGAAACCAAGTTTATTATTAACGATAGAGCTGATATTTGCTTGCTTTCTGAAGCCGATGGTTTACATTTAGGGCAAGATGATATTTCTTTTCAGGATGCAGTTGATTTATTACCCAAAGGAAAGATTATAGGCATTTCTACTCATAATATTGACCAAGCCTTAAACGCTTTAAAATTTAATCCTGATTATATTGGATTTGGACCTATTTTTAAAACACCAACAAAAAAGAAACCAGACCCAGAGGTAGGTTGCGATCAACTAAAACAAATAATAACAATTTCTCACAACCTAAATAAATCTCAGGATATTCCTATTGTTGCTATAGGCGGAATTGACGAAAATAATATCTGCGAAATCATATCGACAGGAGCCAAGAATATATGCATGGTTAGAGCTTTTATGAGCAACAATGATTTTGAAAAAAAAATAATAAAAATAAAAAAATATTTAGAAAGGAGCTAAAAAATGACACAATGGTTAAAAGCAAAAAACAAGCTTACTACAGAACATATGATTCATGTAGCAAATTTTGAAAAAATTGAGATTAATATACTCATGGATAGACTCGAAAAAGGAGAAATTGTAATTCCTGCAAATGTGAATAGAAAATTTGATTTTAAAGCTATCGGCAAAGAAATGTCTGTAAAAATAAATGCAAATATAGGCACTTCTGAACATTGCATCTCTATTGATAAAGAGATTTTAAAGATGAAAACTGCAATTAAATTTGGTGCTGATGCCATAATGGATTTGTCCACTGGTGGAGACCTCAATTCAATCAGAAAAGCTCTACTCAAAGAATGTTCAGTCTCTTTTGGCACCGTTCCTATTTATTCGGTCATATCAGATTTATTTTCAAAAAATAAAGATATTTCTGAGATGTTACCTCAACAATTGTTTGATGAAATTGAAAATCAAGCAATTCAAGGTGTCGATTTTATGACTCTACATTGTGGTTTAACTGAAAAAAATGTAGATACTCTCAAAAATAATCCTCGTGTGCTAGGCATTGTAAGTCGAGGTGGTAGTATATTAAAAAATTGGATGGCTTATCATAAAAAAGAAAATCCACTCTATGATAGATTTGATGACATTCTAAAGATAGCAAAAAAATATGATATCACGCTTAGTTTAGGTGATGCTCTCAGACCTGGTTGTCTTGCTGATGCCAGTGATCCTGCTCAATTTGCAGAACTTCAAACTTTGGGAGAGTTGGTAAAAAAATGCAAACAAGAAGGTGTGCAGGTCATGGTAGAAGGCCCTGGACATGTTCCATATCATGAAATTGAAATGAATATAAAGCTACAAAAAGCTCTATGTTTGAATGCTCCATTTTATGTTTTAGGACCTATTCCTATTGACAATGCTGCTGGATATGATCATATAGCTGGTGCTATAGGAGCAACATTAGCTGCAAGTGCAGGTGCTGATTTTCTCTGTTATGTAACTCCTGCTGAGCATTTGTGCTTACCTACTATAGAAGATGTAAAACAAGGAGTCATAGCTTTCAAAATTGCTGCAAGGGCAGCTGATTTAGCAAGGAATAATAAAAAATATCACTGCGAAGACCTCGAAATCTCAAAAGCTAGAGCTGCTTTTGATTGGAAAAAAGCTTGCAATTTATGCCTTGATCCAGAAAATGCCTTAAAAAGAAAATATGAGACAAGTCCTGATCTTGATGAGTGCACTATGTGTGGTAAACTTTGTGCTATAAAGGTTGCGAAAGATTCTCAATAGAGTTTCAATCATTTTTTTTGTTTTATCGGGATCGAGGATTTTATATACGAAGTTATTTACAACTTTTTCAAGTATGGAAATTGAGTTAACCCTTTATGAGCCATCTTTTGCCAATCGAATGTCAGCTTTCAATAGAAATATTGAGATTTATCAGATTACTTTTGCAGGTGCTGATTAAGTGAAATCGGCAATAATTGGCTAATTGGAAAAATTGCTGTTGTTCAGTAGGCTTTAATTAATTGTTAACATACTATGCACATGCCGAAGGTATGTGAAGCTAGGTAGAAAATGATGTAAAACACAAAACCGCATCCCGTAGGGATGTAACCAAGCTATTGGCACATTTTTTGCATCCCTACAAGATACAACATGGTGCATATATTGCTTTCTACAGAGCTAACATCTCTACGCAAACGACTTTTCGGAGAGGGATCAATTATGAGACAGCTTCTAGTAGTATGAACATCCCCCATCAAAAAAAGCCGTTTCAAAGAACGGCTTTTAAAACATCAAACAAATTATAGTATTAATCTACTACTGAGAATAAGTCTTTACCTACTCCACAGACAGGGCAAGTCCAATCTTCTGGTAAATCTTTAAATTCTACATTGTCGTGTTCTTTGGGGTCATAAATATATCCGCAAGCATCACATTCAAATTTTTCCATAATTTCCTCACTTTTATTGAGAATGTTTTATAGTCCAAGGGTTTACCCTTAGCTTTCATCTAATTTTTTCAGACCAAAGTAAATGTCTGTAAAATTTGATGATACTATCACTAATAATTTTCAGCTAAAACTTCAAAATAAGCTTTTGGGTGTTTACAAGCTGGACATTCATCTGGAGCATGATCATTATCAACAACAAAACCACAATTAAGGCATTTCCAACCTACTTTTCCATCTTTTTTAAAGACAGTATTATCTTTCAGGTTTTGAGCTAATTTACTATATCTTTTCTCGTGCTTTTCTTCTACTTTTGCGATCAATCTAAAAGAAGAAGCAACATCTTTGAATCCTTCAGCTTCTGCAATATCGGCAAATTGAGGGTAGAGTTCACTCCATTCTTCTTTTTCTCCACTAGCGGCGTATTGAAGATTTTTCTGAGTATCCTCTGATAATGCCACTGGATAACCGGCATCATTGAGAATAATCACTTCTTCATTCATACCATGTTCTAAAAGCTTTTTATAAAAGATTTTAGCATGTTCTTTTTCATTATCAGCAGTTTCCATAAAGATATTGGCAATCTGATGATAACCTTGTTTTGCAGCTACTTTTGCGTAGTAAGTATACCTCATACGAGCTTGCGATTCTCCAGCAAATGCTTTCATAAGGTTTAATGCTGTTTTTGAATTTTTAAAATCTGACATATATTACTCCTTTAGTCATCATTTATCTCGATATTTTCGTTCAAAAATCCACATTTCATACATTTACAAAACATTTTTCCCTCTTTCATGAAAATAGTGTTTTCTCTCAAATTATGTATGAGTTGTAGAAATTTAATTTCATGCTCCTCTTCAATTTTTGCAATCAATCTAAATGTATCTGCAATGTCATGGTATTCCTCTTCATCTGCTATTCGAGCAAATTCAGGATATGTTCCAAGATATTCAGCTTTTTCCCCATCAGCAGCAAATTTTAGATTTTCTAAAGTTGTGTCAAACAAAGCTACATGACATTTTTCTTCAGTTAGGGTTAATGTAGTATCGTTAATGCCATATTTAATAAGTTTCTTATAAAAAATACTTGCATGCTCCAATTCATTTTCAGCAATTTCATTAAAAGTATTTTCAATTTGAAAATAACCCTGCTTTTTTGCCACTCTAGCATAAAAAGTATATCTATTTCTTGCTTGTGATTCACCTACAAAGGCTTTCATAAGATTGATAGCTGTTTTAGATTTAATAAAAGTAGACAAGAACAATCTCCTTTACTCAGTTTTCCAGAGCATATGCAGATTACAAAATTCCCTAATTTCTTTTACTTCGTTTCGTTTTACAGGGAAACAGGCACTAGGTTTTTCATCCGGCTTGAGTTCTTTTCGATAAACACGATTTTCAGTAAGACATTCAATAAAAACGATGTGATGTTCGTTTGTCATGGGATGTTCTACACTGCCAACTGTGACAAGAATAGAATCCCCTTTGTCCTCAATCACAGGGACATGTTTCTCGTTTGCAGCATCAAAAGAATTTGCCTTCAACAACTGCATATTTTCACCGCAACATATCAAATCACCATTACGATTTTGAACCACTTCCACAAGGTTCCCACACATTTTACATAAATATAATTCTCTTAATTTTGTCATAAAGACCTCACTTTATTTTATTATTGATAAAACATTAACAAGGTTTTCTATAAATCGTTACAAAGTTTTTATTTGGGATTATTGCTCAATCTACCCTCAATGCTTTCACTGGATCAAGTTTGCTTGCCTTTATTGCAGGATAAATGCCAAAAAACAACCCTACTACCACAGAAACACAAAGAGCAACAATCACGGTATCAAAATCAAGAAGAGTAGGCATGCTTAAAAACTCAGCAACAGGTTCAAGGATTGCCATTGCAGCGAATACTCCTACTACACCACCAGAAAATGTGATTATCACAGCTTGGACTAAAAATTGCAAAAAAATGTCAATCTGCCTTGCCCCAACAGTTATTCTAATACCAATTTCTCTTGTTCTTTCTTTTATCGAGGCAAGCAAGATATTCATAATCACAATTCCCCCTACTAATAAAGAAATAGAGCTAACAAAATAAAAAATTATCGTAAACATTATATTCATTTCTGTATTTTGAGCATTTTCTGCATGGCTATTAATTTGAAAAACTGGTTCTCCTCTTCTTAAATCCAGCAGTAATTCATTAATAACTGGCAAAATTTCTACGGCTCGTTTTTCGTCAATAGCACGAATATCAATGTTATCAAGATTATCTCCATGCCCCATTTTTATAATCATCGTGCTTAGCGGAATAAATGATATTCTATTCATCCATTCTAAAGGATTTTCTTGTCCGAAATTCAAATTCCCCAAATCCATAATTCTATGCTCCATTATGCCAATAACCTGCAATCTTCTGCCCTCGATAGTCACAAATTGCCCGATAGGGTTTCTGGGACCAAAGAGTTGTTCACGCATCGAAGACCCCAGCACTATCACATCATTTGCCTCTCGATAATCCAAATGTTGCAAAAATCTCCCTTCCTCAACAGTCCAATCCAAGATTATTTGAGCATCTGGCAATGTTCCCCAAAGATGAGTAAAAGTCAAGTTGGGACCATTTGATATAGGTCTTCCCCATCTTTCAACACGCGTAGTAATAGCTTCAACATTTGGAATATTATCCCTCAAAAATTCAAATTCTCTAAGTGTAAAAGTGGTTGACAAATTTAAAGTATTCTGATAACTCCAACTTCTAAATATTTGTATTCTTCTAAGCCCGCCATGTTCATTGATAATACTCAATGATCTTTCTTGCATACCCTTGACAATAGATAAAATTACAATAATCGACATAGTGCCAAGGACAATACCGATGATAGTAATTAAATTTCTTAATTTTTTCACCCAAAAGTCAACAACACCTAGTTTAACAGCTTCAAACATTGAAATTGCCATCTGCTACTTCTCCGTCTTTGATATAAATAACTCTCTGAGCAATCTTGGCTATTTGAGTATCATGGGTAACTAAGATTATAGTGTTTCCGTAGTTATGAAGTTCTTTAAAAATCGCTAAAACATCATTTCCAGACTGCGAATCAAGATTTCCTGTTGGTTCATCAGCAAGGATTATAGAAGGTCTAGTAACCACAGCTCTCGCTATAGCAACTCTTTGTCTCTGTCCGCCAGAAAGTTCGGAAGGTTTGTGTGACATTCTGTCTTCTAAACCTACATTTATAAGGATTTCTTTGGCTTTTTTTGTTCTTTCTGATGATTTAATACCGCTATACATGAGAGGTAATTCAACATTTTTTAGAACATTTAAATGGGGTAATAAATTAAATGTTTGAAAAACAAAACCGACCTTTTGATTTCTGATTTTAGCAAGTTGGTTTTTATGCATTAGGCTCACTTCTGTATCGTCAATAAAGTATTTTCCTTTAGTGGGAGTATCAAGACAACCGAGTATGTGCATAAGCGTAGATTTTCCACTACCAGAAGGTCCCATTATAGCCACGAATTCACCGGGATAAATGTCTATATCAATATTTTTTAAGGCCGTTACTTGTATATTCCCCATGTCATAAATCTTTTCAAGAGATCTAGTTTTGATTATTGGTTCTATATATTTTTCAGAATGCTTTATATCTGTAGAAAATCCGCTATTTGTATTTGAAAGCATGTCGTCTTCTATCTTACAGAGCGAGATCATCCATATATTTTTACTATCCATTCATTCTCCATTTTTTTCCTTAATAATATTTTTTTGTCTTAGCATGTTTCTTTTTATTATCCAGAACTTTTTGATATGTTTCTAAAATAGAAGAAATAGTAATATCATCGAATTCATTCAATAGATCAGTGAGTTCCTCTTTGTTATTAATAATATTATGTCTTATAACAAATTCTACTAAGTCATATATTTCACCTGAATTTACATTATGACAGCGGATAGCTTCTTTCAAGTGTCTCAAAGCGTTTGGTAAAAGCCCTATCAACTCAGCAGTTTTTGCCAATATAGTATGAATATGCGGGTGTTCATAATCGTCTTTTGCGGCTTGTAGATACTCCGTATAAGCAGCGATGTAATTCCTTTCTTGCGAATAAGTAAGACCTTTTAAATAATGAGTGGTTGGAGATTTACCAAAAGCCATGATAGCGTCATCAATATACTTAAAAGCTTCTTTAGATTTCCTAAACATCAAGAGTATTTCAACTAAATACTTGTATGCACAGAGCATTTTTACCGGGTGTTCAACCAGATTTTTTAAAATTTTTACAGCTTCATCCGGTTTTTGCATGTTTCTATATGCTATTGCCTTGTTGTATAAGGCTTCTGGATAATCCTCTTTGATCTTGTCATAATGATAAATTGCTAGTTTGGGTTCGTGAAGCTCCAGATAAATGTTTCCAGATCTAAACCTTGCTAAAGGATGGCTTTCATCTATTTTAAATACTTTTTGATAATATTGCAGAGTTTTTTTTACTAGACCTCTTTGATGATAAATATCTGCTATTTCCAGAAGAAGTTCTTCTGAATTTGGATGCTCTTCAAGGGCATCTTCAAGTATTTTAATAGCTTTAAGCCAGTTTGTTTTGACATGAAATCTTGCTTGATAAAGTATGTTATTAAAGTTATCCATAATTAACCTCCATTTTATTATTTTTTACCTAATTTTGCATAGATTTGCTTATCTTTAACCATTTTTGCCAACTACATGTTTTTGTCAATCATTTTATTCAAGGTTTGATGAGTGGCAAAAAAATAAACCTTATTTCTTTTCTAACAATGTATGGAATTAAAGTTAAAAGATTAAATGAGCAAGTAAAAAGAAATGTAGATAGATTTCCCAATAATTATCGATTTCAATTGAATGATAGGGAATTTAAGGAACTGGTCGCAAAATGCGACCAGTTCAAAATGCTAAAACATTCATCAGTAAATCCACACGCATATACAGAAGCAGGAGTCGCTATGCTCTCAGCGGTACTACATACACCTATTGCTATACAAGTAAGTGTTAAAATTATAAACGCTTTTATAGCAATGCGAAAATTGATTTCCACCAACATAGGCTTCATCCAACGAATAGAAAATGTAGAACAAAAGCAAATTGAAACCGACAAAAAGATAGACCAGATATTTAATGCTCTTGAAAATAAAGAACTCGTGCCTAAATGTGGCATATTCTTTGAAGGACAGGTTTTTGATGCTTATTCCCTTGTAATTTGAGAAAATGCGAAAAAAAGTTTGGGATATTTTATAAATTCAATTTGAAGTCTCGATTTTTTGTTGACAAAAAAAGCTGCTTTATAAATTTTGACCTGAATTGATTTATACGAGGTTTTAGGATGAAAGTCGACAATGATTATAAAAAATGGCTGGCTGATCTAAAAAATAAGATACAGCATAGTCAAATAAAAGCTGCTGTAAAGGTAAACACAGAACTATTGCTCTTATATTGGGATTTAGGGTGTGACATTGTCAGCCGCCAAATGGACTCTGTATGGGGTAGCGGTTTTTTTGAACGATTGAGCAATGATTTAAGAAAAGAATTTCCTGATATGAAAGGGTTTTCTGAAACCAATTTGAAATACTGCAAACGGTTTTACTTATTTTACTCGCAAGAAAGTTCAAATCGTCACCAACTTGGTGACGAAATTCCACACAAACTTGGTGTGGAATTACATTCAATTGAAAATAAAGATGTTACAATTCGTCAACAAGTTGTTGACGAATTTGAAAAGCATCCTATTTTTCAAATTTCATGGGGACATCATATACAGATATTTACCAAATGCAAATCCATAAAAGAAGCATTATTTTATGTTCAAAAAACTATCGAAAACAATTGGAGTCGTGCAGTTTTGGAATACCAAATAGAAACTGAACTTTATAAACGAAAAGAAAAAATCACCACTAATTTCAAATTAACTCTGCCAAAACCAGACAGCGATCTTGCAAACGAAATAATGAAAAACGAATATAATTTTGAATTTCTGAGTTTGTCCGACAAAGTAAGAGAAACTGATTTAGAAAAAGCTTTAATTCAACATATGGCTCAGTTTCTCACAGAGTTAGGGAAAGGTTTTGCCTACATGGGACGACAATACCTTTTAAAAGTAGGTTCAAAGGAATTTCGGACAGATTTGTTATTTTACCATACAAAGCTTAAATGCTATATTGTCATTGAGTTAAAAATGAGGGAATTTGATCCCGATTTTACAGGCAAATTGGTTTTTTATGTTACAACGGTAGACAAATTACTTAGAGATGAGACAGATAAACCAACTATTGGCATTTTGTTATGTAAAGACAAAGATGATATTGTTGTTGATTATGCATTGGAAAGTTTAAACCGGCCTTTAGGGGTTGGAAAATTTACATATACAGAACTTGCTGATGAAATGAAAGCAGTTTTGCCTACCTTAGAGGAATTTCAAGATGAATTAATGAATTTTGAAAACGAACATTTTATTGATAGGTAAAAACCTCTAAATAGTTTGAGAAAATAACGAAAGAAAGTTTGGGAATTTTTTCCCAAATAGTTTTACATGCTAAAATATTGTATTGACAAAAAAGCTTGATTTAAATAATTTGTCTCCTATTGGAGAAAAGGTTATTTTAAGGATTTAGTATGGATTATTTGTTAGATGTGAACTCAGCTTTCTACAGAAATTAAGATCATTTAAAATAGAGATATTAACAGAGCAATAAATGCTTTAGACAAAATATATATAATCCAAGGAGATATTCAAAATGAACTCGTAAACGGTTGAAATAACATCCAATACAATAAAAATGAATTTTGAAAAATATAAAACCTGAAAAAGCCATTGAAGTGTATATATGGACAGGATTATGATGATATTGTAGCAAGAAAAATAACTGATAAATCAACAGGATTAACTGTAAAAGATGATAATTATAAAGTTTTTGTAAAAAAATGGAGTGAGATAATTCTAGAGGTAGAAAACCGATTAAAATATTTATTAGAAAATATGAAAATAAGGAGCATAAATGGATAACTATTCTTTCGAAACCCACAATCTCGAATATAAAGAATCTTGGCATGACAATCATTTAAAAACTATATGTGCCTTTGCTAATGCTTCAGGTGGTAGACTTGATATAGGAAGAAATGATAAAGGTGAAACAGTTGGTTTATTCGATACCAAAAAACTCATGGAAGATTTACCAAATAAAATAAAGAACAGCATGGCTATAGTTGCTGATGTTGCTCTTCATATCGTTGGCGAGAAAAAATATATTTCAATCAAAATAAATTCTTATCCATTTCCTATCAGCTATCGAGGTGTTTATTATTTGCGTTCGGGTAGCACTACCCAGGAGCTTACTGGAAACGCTCTTGATGACTTTATTTTAAGAAGAAAAGGGAAGACCTGGGATGGCGTCCCAATTCCCAGAGTATCTTATGATGATTTTGATAAAGATGCTTTTAAATCATTTCGCCGTAAGGCTAAAGCGAGCGGTCGTTTGACTGCACAAGATCTTGAAATTAATGATGAAGAGCTTCTCGAGAATCTTCATCTTATTGAAGGAGATTATCTGAAAAGAGCAGCTTTGCTTGTGTTTCATCAAGAACCTGAGAATTGGGTGCCAGGTGCTTATATCAAAATAGGTTATTTTGCCAATGCAGCAGACCTTATTTTTCAAGATGAAATACATGGACCATTGATAACAATGGCTGATAAAGCAGAAGATTTAGTTTATTCGAAATACTTTAAAGGTATCATTAGCTATGAGGGGATGCAAAGAATAGAGACATTCCCCATTCCGCGCCAAGCTTTTAGAGAGGCAATCTTAAACGCTATCATACATAGAGATTACAGCACGGGCAATCCAATACATATTCATATTTACCCAGAAGAAGTTTTGATTTACAATGATGGCAAACTTCCAGACTCGTGGACTGTCGATGACCTCTTCTCAAAACACACTTCAAAACCATACAATCCATTTATAGCAGGTGCGTTTTTTCGTTCTGGACAGATTGAGTCTTGGGGAAGAGGGGTTGAAAAGATAACAAATGCTTGCAAAGATTGGGGGTTGCAAAAACCTTTTTATCGAGTCAAAGGTAATGATGTCATGATAGGGTTTCATGTTGAGGATAATTATAGAAAAAAAGCTGGTTTAGAAAACAATGAAGGAGAAAAGTACGAGATAAAGTACGAGATAAAGTACGGGTTAAACGAGACGCAACAGAAAATTTTGAATATTTTACATGAAAAACCTACTGTTACCATGGGTGATATTGCATCGGAAATTGGAATATCTATACATGGGATAGATAAGAATATTCGCTATCTAAAAAGAATAGGATTAATAGAAAGAGCAGGTTCGAGGAAAAAAGGAATTTGGATAATAAACACGGGATTGTTGGAAGAAAAATCTTAAATTTCTTTATATTAAAATGAGGAGTTTCAAAATTCGGTATGAATAGGATTATTTTAATTGGAAATGGTTTTGACTTTGCCCATGGTTTAAAAACCAGTTATAATGATTTTATAGATTATTTTTGGGATAAAATGAGAAAAAAGTTAAAGAAGAAAAAAGACATAAATATAATTATGAAGATGAAATAATTATAATTAACAACCTTTATGATTTTATTAATTCAAGAAAACCTAACGAGGTAGGTTATCGCTGGTTTAAAATAAAGTAGAAATAGATGGAATTGTTAGAACATCCTTTGATGTTAAAAAAAATTTCTGTTTTTGATTAGTGAAAAAATTGAAAAGCAAAATTGGGTAGACATAGAAGAAGAGTATAAAAGACAACTTCTCAAGTGCATAAAAGAATTTTCTGATATGAGGGGTTTTTCTGAAAGAAATTTGCTTTACATTAAACGTTTTTATTTATTTTATTCAAATGAAAACTCAAATCGTCACCAACTTGGTGACGAAATTCCGCAACAACTTGGTGCGGAATTACATTCAATTGAAAATAAAGGCGTTACAATTCGTCCACAAGTTGTGGACGAATTCGTAAATCACCCTATTTTTCAAATTCCTTGGGGGCATCACAGAGAAATCATTACCAAATGCAAATCCATAAAAGAAGCTCTATTTTATGTGCAAAAGACCATCGAAAATGGATGGAGTCGTGCTGTTTTGATGAATTTTATTAAAGCTGATTTGTATTTAATACAAGGAAAAGCACAAACCAATTTCTCGCGTCTTTTACCAGAACCACAAAGTGCCCTTGCACATCAAATTTTAAAAGACCCATATAATTTTGATTTTATAACCCTTACTGATAACTATAAAGAAAAAGAGCTTGAAGATGCTCTGACGACAAATATTACAAAATTATTATTGGAACTTGGGCATGGTTTTGCTTATGTCGGTAGACAAATACCAGTGAATATAGGAGAAACAGAACGATTTATAGACCTGCTTTTTTATCACTTAGAAATATTAAATCAACCTATTGGCGTTTCTGAATACTAATCCTCATATAAAATGTAATTCTCATATTCCGTAGTGGCGGAGCTTGCCTCCGTCCAAAATTAATATATCATCAATATTGGACGGAGGCAAGCTCCTCCACTACGGAATGTATTTATGATTTCATTTTAAATGAGGAACAGTATGAATATCAATTATCCAAGCTGTTACCAGATGATTTTAAAAACTCTGCCTAGCATCGAAGAATTGGAAGAACAACCAATGAAAATGGATAATTAAAGAGATTATTTATAAAGAAAAGAAGTCTAAGTATGAGTATCAAATCGGGTAGGAGGTCACTCATTATTTGGGTGACCATCCTCCCACACCACCGTACGTACCGTTCGGTATACGGCGGTTCTTTAGTTTACACCAGTGACTTTTCTGTAATAGTCATAAAAGAATAAGTAAAATTTTTTCGCTAAAAATATCTTAACTTGATTTAAATCGGAACTGTTGTAGAGTCAACTATGTTCCCCGTTTTGGTGTTTATCAGTTGAAGATGCAATTTTCTGTTTTCACCTTCCCCTTCGATTCTTCCAGTAATTCTAAAATCACTTCTTGACCTTACAAACTTAAAATCTCTGTCTTTAAAGTAAGACTCTATTTCTTTGTTGACATTGTTCTTTAGTTTTCTGATTGGTGTACTAATGTCACCTATAGAAACTTTCGCATCTTGGGGAATATGTTTTCTGAGGTTTTCCAATGCTTTGTTTACAGAGCCATTTAATGGCAAAGTGATATTTATTAAAATTTGCCCTGTTATATTGTTACCAGATAATTTGATATTTATCACATCAAGAGCATTGCTATATTTACCTATAGCTTCTCGCATCATCTCATCAAAAAATAGATTTCGAGCATCATCATCAGAACTAACCATTATACGCCTATAACCTGGGTCTATACTCATGTTTATCGTACCTCTTTCTTGAGTAATTGGTAATTCTTTAGGTGCGATTATATTCTGTTTATATAATTGACCTGTTACTTTAAATTCATAAGAATGCCTTTCATTATATTGAAAAGGATAGGATCCACGACGTATAGGAAGATCACGAAGATGATGTATTTCAATATTACGGACATTATAATATCCTTGCCCATACTGCTCAAAGCCTTTTGTAACTAATGTACCAGTTGCGTCTCTCGAAGCTTCTTGTCTTGCTGAATTTCTTAGGTCATTTACCATGTTATTCCAATGTATACCATCATTACTTACCGTCTTGGTAATGGTAGCTTCTACTTCACCAACTACACCTAAATCCTCCACAACACTTCTTCTTGTTTGAGATGTACCCGTATTCCGAACAACACCGCCACTTTTACCGCTTTGAGAACCTTGTTTCATAAAAGACAAAGTTTCACCATCTTGTTCAAGATTGAGTAATGAGTTAGATATTTCTACAATTGTAAATGTCTCAGGATCTCCGCCCACAGTAATAACTAAACTAAAGTCATTATTTAAACTCCAAGTTAAAGGCTGTGGGTATGATTCTGTCTCACCTTCGTAACTGTATTCTCTAGTAAACATCCCAGAACCGTCATTTTGAAAATTAAATTTAAATTTCATTGAGAATCCTGGTTCATCACTCATTTCGCCCACCCATTCCCCAATCAGCAAGGTTTTGACATCTTTACTTCCACAACTGACAATGGTCAGCATAAGGCATAAAAATACTGTGAATGATAAAAATTTTTGACATTTCATTTTTTGCTCCTTTATTATTCCGTATCCAATCTAACAAATTGAAAATCGATACCTTGATATCTATAGTGAAGCTCATTGTTCCTTATAGAAAATTGATATTGAATTCTGCTCATTCCGGGAATTGTAATCGTCATTGAGTTTCCATTTACACTATATGTACCTTCGGCATATATCCCTGCAAGTGGTGCTTCTTCTATATATTCACCATCATCAGAAAAAGTTATAAATACAAATTGTCCCATCGAGACTCCATGCCACAGTCCTACTATTTCATGTTGTATTTTAGGATTTGCTACAGTGTTGGAAGATTGGGTTGTACTAGGTGTCGATAAATCTTTTTCCAATTTTTGATTTTCTTCATCAATTTTAGCCTGCAATTCTTGAATTATTGCTTCTGCTTCTCTTATTCCAGATTGTGAAAGCATAGGTCTCATAGTTTCTAGTTGGCTTTTTTGCCTATTTAATTCTGCCATCATAGTTTCTAATGATGTAGTTTGAGGACGTGGATCCCCGTCACTTCTTATATATGTAGCATAGCGACCATCAGAGTGTCTGATTGTAAATGAATTTTCTGATATCGAAAGATTCCATCTGTTAGGACTATTGTTGTTGATATAAACTAAAGACTCTTCGTCAATGAGCCACAAAAAACCTTGATTATTGTCACTTTCAAACCGACCTGTTCCATCCTTAAAAAACTCTTCAACCTGAATCCAATTTCTGCCTGAACTTCCACTTTCAAATATCCATCTCCCTACAAGCATAGAGGCTTTGTTATCTGCTGTGTCAGTAGTAGGTTTTCGGTTAAATTGCATATTGGCGATAGTTACTGTATTGGTTGTTCTTGAAAAGGGCAATGCTCTTATAGTTCCATTTGAAAAGGACAATTCAATAGTGTTATCCTCCACGATATATGTCCCTGTAAAAATCCTTCTAAAACGAGCTTCTTCTGGATGAAAAGGCCATGGATTTTGCCAAGAATTCAATTTCAAAAGCGGCTCTTCTCTATTTTGTGCTGTTACGAAAGCTAAGGGAAGTCTATTTGTCCAACTTGTAGACACTACATCAGTTGCATATTCAATCGGATAATCAATTAATGTAAACGTATCACCCGAAAATTCAATTGATGGTTGTCTTTGTTGTGCTTCTGGGAATCTTACATGTGGATCCCGCCATACTTCAAAACCATCTCCATGGCTAAATACAAATTCGCCATTTAAATTTGACTGAGATTGTGTGAGCATTATACTTGGTATTGTTAATAAAATTAACATAAAAATCAGTGTCTTTTTTACAAGACTTTCTTTGGAGTTTAGGATTGAGAAATATCTTTTCATTTTTTTCTCCATTGAGTTTATTCTTTTTTTCAAGGTTTTCATTTAACCCTCCATTATTTTTATTTGTCATTCTTTTCATGACATTGATATTTTTATCGCTTTTGGGATTTTTGTGTAGAGTCAGCTTTCTAACTGACTCGAACTGGAAAGTTCGAGTTCCAATAATATGGCGGTCCTCTGTTTACCGAATCGTTAAAACTCATAAAATAACCTCTATGAATTTAGTCATTTAGCCAAAATAAATCATCAACATTAACATTTGGTCCAGCATTGGCATTTCGCCATTTATTCGGACTGGTGTTCGAAAATGCTGTATTGCCATTTTGAGAAGCGGTGTTAGATGCGATATTGCCACCGGTTTTAGCAAAAATAGTGTTTCCGCTATTCACATATACCCCGCCACCATTGCTACCAGCATTATTTCCAGATATTGTGCCACCAGTCATTGTGTAAGAGCGATATGAATCGATATATACTCCACCACCTCTGTCTGCACTGTTGTTTGATATAGTTCCCCCATTTTGTGTAAAAATGTTGTAAACATATACACCACCTCCCAAACTACCAGCATTATTTCCTGTTAGCGTTCCATTATTCATAATAAAACTTCCAGTTGATGTAATATACACCCCCCCTCCAGTACCAGATGAACCAGAGGCTATATTATATGAAATTTCTCCTCCGTTCATAATTAATGTTCCATCAATATAGATTCCACCACCCCATCCTCTAAAGGTTGTCTCCGTTCTATTGCTTGAAATTATGCCACCTTCCATAATTAGAGTTGAGTTTGATCCAATATGTACTCCACCTCCATATACTCGCCACCCATCAACAACATTATTTGATATCTGAGCATTTCCAGACATAGTAAGTGTACCTCCATTCATAATGTAAACACCAGAACCTGTCAAATCCCATGTCCAAGGTGTTATATTGTCTCTTATACTCCCTCCTTCCATATTCAATTCTCCATTATCGACAATAACACCTCTACCTCCATTTTCACATATAACTGCCTCATTCCTCATCGTCAGTACCCCCCCAGCAGCCACATATACAACCGGCTCTGTCGTATTCGTAGAAATTCCTTTCAAAGTAACATCCTGCAGTATGATATTATGCCTAAGCCCTATCCGTAGAATATTCCCAGCAGCAGTTAATGCCAGCGTGCCACCACCTTGAATAGTAACTTGAATATTTGTTACAGAACCAAAGGTAACTTCAGTATTGACATTAACATTTACTTCACCTGTTACATTAATTACATGGATTCTGTTGTTTCCTCCGTTTCTGATGCCTTGTATAGCTTCTATCCAAGAGGCGATATCTGTTACATTGTATGTACCGCCCATACTGGCTATGGTTACTGTTGCAGTATCGCTGATATCACTACTAACGGTTGATGCAACATTAACAATGATTGAGTTAGCACTTTCGTTTGACGCAATAGACAATAGACCATTTGAGTTAATACTTGTATCAGAAGAATTATTTCCTGATATTGACCATGCCACAGTTTGTGGCGGGTTGTGGCTTCCATTTACAGTGGCTGTAAATTGTTGTGTTTGCCCTTGTGCCAAATTAATAGATTTTGGAGAAATAGTTACACTTGTAATAATCGCCCCAGTGACATTAACTGTAGCACTGCTTGAAAAAGCCGAATTGATTGTAGACCGTGCCGTTACAGTCAATACAGATGCCGGTTCACTTGCAGAAACAAACAAAACACCATTTGAGTTGATAGACGAGCCACCGCTACCATCAGAAATTGTCCATGTAACGCTTTGTGGTGGGTCATTAGTTCCTTCTACAGTTGCTGTAAATTGCTGTGAATGCCCACGAGTCACAGTAGCGGTAGATGGACTTACCAAAACTCCAGTAATTATCGGGTCTGGTTTTGTTGTTTCACATCCTATTATTAGTAAAACAAATAATGCAATTACTAATAAAATTTGATTTTTTGTTTTCATAATTTACCTCTTTATAATTTATTTTTATATCAAAAAACTAACCGTAAACAGCCCTGTAATCCCTTTAACTTTGTTGAAATTAGGGTATGCATCTTTTACGGGCATATCAAGGAGCAAGATATCAATATCCATACCAAAAATAATGTTAGGTCTGAAATAATAATCGAATCCCATCATCAGCGGTACATTGAAAGTATTGTAGTGTTCTGTGAAAGGTGCAATAGCAACTCCTGAACCTATGGACATATAGAACTGGCCTATACCATACTTTATTTTCCCATAGACATCAATATATGATATTGATGTACCTTCATATCTCGGATTTTCAGAGTCTTTATCATAAATTTCGTCAAATCCACGCATTACATAGCGTATTCCCGGTTCAAAGCTAATTTTGTCAGGTGAATCACCCACCCAAGACAACCCAGCCCCAAAGTTAAATTGTGGTTCATAAACGTGATTATCATCTTTGTTTTTTACATCTTCTCCGATAATCCAACTAACGCCACCACCTAAGTTGATTCTCAAATGTCTCTGCCGTGCACTCATCATTTGTGCATTAAGCATCCAAAACATCAATAAGAAAATTGTTGCAAATGTTATTTTTTTTAACATTTTACCTCCATATTTATTTAATTAATTTTTTCATATTACTAAAGCGTTTACGAGTTTGTGCAATGTTGATATAACCTGAATTTTCACCAATTAACAAGCCAGTTCTGCTTATCATCCAATAATTAAAAATAATGTATCTGTCTTGTTTATCAATAAGTTCACCTGAAAAAACAGCATCTGCTGTATTTTCTGCAGTGACCAGTTGAAATTTATTGATAGAACGGATGAAGCGTTTTGCTTCTTCTGTCAGTTGATTTACCACTTCGTCTTCTCCAATTAGTTCTGTAGAAAACGGTTTAACATAGACAGTTTTTATCTGCCTTGTATTCCAAGTTTGGATATAATTTGATTGCACGCTGCACGATGTAATAATTAATAAAATAATTAATATTATTAAATTAGTTCGCATCATACAATCTCCAATAATATTTAGGATTTTGTTCAGAGCCAAAAACTTGGCTTTCGTATCTACCTGCTTTTCGCCCGGTATCGTTATAATAAGCATACATAAAACTATCACTAAATGCACCGTACAATAATTTAACCTTATCGCTTATAGTTATTTTTGATATTTCTTGATTTCTGCCAGTCCATGGACATTTCATTCCCGTAAAAGCGTTTCTGCCAATTTTTTGAATATTTTTATCAATGACAATTTCAGCTAAATAATTTCCATAGAAAGCGTTATCACCAATATTAGTAACGCTTTCGGGTAGGTTTAAAACTCTTAACCAGTTGTTTTGAAAGGCGTGATTTCCAATAGAGACAACATTTACATCATACAAAGTGATATTGCTTAAATCTGCCATATACCGCTCACCACTTCTTATTATTCTGTCCGAAAATTCTATACTTGATATGTTATTATCACGAAACGCACCATCACTTATTGTATGAATAGATTTTGAAATAATGACTCTGCCGATTCTTTGGTTTGCAAAAGCACCTTCTCCTATTGATGAAATTTGATGAACTTCGTCCCATTTGAAAATTAATGCAGGAATACTTAAAACTCTTACTCTATCACTAGCAAGCCTATTATTTTGTAAATAAGTATTAGAATATCCTTTTAACACGCCATTTTCTACTACAAATCTGTTTTCGCTTTCTAACCTTATACTTTCCTCAAATTGAGCTTTTGTAAGAGTTTTAATAGGAAATTTTGCATTTTGTGGTGATACACCATTTATACTAATTATACGAATTTCAAGCCTGCTGGAAACCTCATTTGCATTAACGCCTCTAAACTCGATTTGCTGTTGATGGTCGTTAAATACCGTTTGCATATTTCTCATAGAAAAACTAAAAGGAATATTATTATTCCATCTACCTATAACTCTATTTTGGTCATTCACAAGCTCGAATACTATTTGGATGTCTTTATTCCATGCTCTATTATATGGATTTCTATTTGAAACGCCTGCATTAGGCCAGTTTGCTAAGCCCCAATTTCTTGCCATTCCTGTAGATTGAAGTTCATCGTAAAACTTTTTTGTAACCATTTCCATACTACCCATTATTGAAGTAAACCATGTTCTATTTGCTCTGATGTAAACAGGAAAAGCGATGTCTATTGTTTGATTGTTGTAGTTCAAATTCTTACGCTCTATCGCTTCTGGTACATAAAATAGAGTATATGGTGGGTTCGAGTTTTCTAATAAATTAAAGAAAAATTCTTCAGTTTCTATCAAACGAGCTTGCCATGCTTCTCGCCATCTGATGTCGGCACGGGCATCCCTGCCTATATCACCTGAATCTATGTTTGCTATTGTTATGGTATATCTGTTTATTTCGTCAAGAAGTGATGAATCCAAAATAGCTGCTTGGAAATAATAGCTTAATGCTTGCACTACTGTTCCTTGTCTTTGTGCAGTATCGCCTTGAGCAAGGTTTATTTGTGCTGTAATCTGATTTTGATTTACTATGCTATTTAATTCTCTTCTGGCAGTTTCAGTGATTCGAATACCCATCTGCAAAAAAATGTCCTGAGCTATTATTTGTGTTGCCGACTGTTGCTCAATTTGTTCCAAAGTATATATTCCAGAATAAGATGCAACAATATGTCCATTTTTAGTTTCTGTTACACTTATTTGTATTGAAAACCCTGTTGATGTCCTTGTTATCCTGCCTATCATGATGTAATCAGAGTGCAAAATGTGTCCTAAGCTAATTATATCCCAGTTGTTATCTGTATAAATAGGGTCAAGAGTCTCAAGGATAACTTCATTTAATACAGTTCTGTCTGTAACTTTGACAGCTGTATATTTACTGAAAATTGATGTTAATTGCCACTGAAGTAAACTGGGAATACGAGTCTCAATCTCTCCTGATAAACCCTGTTGAGTAAATTCGGTTATAGTAAGGCTTTTTCCCATGCCACCGTCACCTAAATAATAAGTGGTTTGAGCGTATAGTTTTGTAGAGTATATCATAATGATTATAACAATAATTTTATTAAATTTATTCATAGTTTACTCTTTTTCCAGCATATTCTTACCATATCAAGCCAGACCACCAAAAGTAATCTGGCTGATAGGCTAATTAAAATAAAATAAAAACTATTTGTTTCCATTTATTAATATGTCAATATCAGGTACTTCAATGTAACTACTCGGATAATTTGCACAATTTCTGTAGTTCGTAGTACAGCAGTAGTTCCGTACTTGATATTCTTCTTGATGTGTACCATACCGTTTACAAGTATCGTAACGATCATCGAAATAAGGACACATATCAGGCATATTACTCCTCCTTTTTTAGGGTTTGTTTTTAGTTTTTTGCCTATTTTCAATAGGATTTTTCTCTTGTATATGTGCATTCCCTACCCTCGATACAGCGGTGAGCATATCCTTCAAGCCACTTTACATTGTATTTTGAACACCATAAAGCGCCCACTTCGTGTTCTGGATCTCTTGCTAACCATAGACAAGTCATACCTGATACAGTTTTACCATGTAAAACTGTGTCACGCATCTCCATTTTCACACAAATTAGTTTACTCATATTATCTCCCATTTTTATTAAATCTCAAATCTTTATTTATTTTTAAAACATCACATTTAGATACTTTCGCATCTCTGGATATTGATAATATTCCTGTGGATGTTCAAACTCATATTTGCTGTCTTTTATGACCTGATCACAAATTTTCAAGAATTTATGATCATTAGATGATTTAATAAAAATTCCTGTATTTGCACAACAGATTATATATCCTTCGCCATAACCTAACATTCTTTGATTTCTCTGAACTTCTAACGCAGCTTTAATTCCTTTAGTAGTCAGAGATATTTGCATATATCCTATACTGGTTTTCATAGAGTCAAATATCGTGAAATTACCCATCGTACCCCACATACTATCCTCAATTGTGCGAACATCTAGATCACCTACAAGATAACCCTCTTCTTGTAATTTATCTTTTATCAGAATAGCCATCTCATATCCGGCTGTCTCTTTTAGTTCATCGGTTTTCTTTTTCTTTACTTGATTTTTGTGACTTTTCACCAAAAAGATTATCCCACCCACAAAAGCCAAAAAAACTATAAAATCCATAGTTTCTCCTTATTTTGATAACTTTTGTACTATTTTATCCAACATTGGTTTCAACAGACTATGAAACCATTGTTTTTCACCTAAAAATCGAACCAAGCTCGGACTGATAGCATAATATACACTTATAAAAGACCTGCCAAGCAATGATCGCATCAAAACATCATCACGATATCGTCTAAGTGTCCATACTTCCGGGCTGTCATAAGAGCCATAAACGCAAGTAGCGATATAGCAACCGCTTTTTTCAGATGCTGACATTCTTCTTCCCATTTCGCGTGAGTCTTCTATGAAACAACTAAATCCAGGTCTTTCAATATCTCTGCAAGGTAAAGTGTTATACTCGCTCACTAAATAAGGTAACTCTTCATTGTATTTTCCACAATAAAATTCGTTACCTCTTATTGTCAGGGATTTGCACGCTTTTGTTCTGTCAATCATAATGACTCCTTATATATTTTAATATTTTTTCATGATTTGGCTCTTCTTTATTGTATCCGAAATGCATCTTTGATAACTTTAATATAATAAAGTATTTCAGGTGCATCTGGTTTAAGTTGCAAAGCTTGCTCGCAATCTTCAAGGGCTTTATATGGTTCTTGTCTTTCACAGTATATCCCTGCTCTTCCGATATAACCTATATAATTATTTGGTTCTCTTCGTATTGCTTCTTCATAATCCAAAAAAGCATCGTCAAATCTGTTCATTGCTTGCCAACATTGCCCACGATAATAAAAAGCGCTAGGGAAGTTGGGGTTTAAATGGATTAATTCATTGAAGTCGGAAATTGCTTTTTGACAATTTCCACTACCTTTATAAGCTTTTCCTCTACCATCAAGTGCTTCTTCATAATTTGAGTCTAAGCTCAAAGCCTCTGAAAATTCTTCAATGGCTTTTTCATAATCTTGTTGAGATAGGTATGAAAAGCCTTCTCTAAAATGCTCTCTTGCATTGTCTGTCATTTTTACCTCCAACATTGTTTTTTGCTAGATAATTCAAGCAAAAACCATGCTCAATAACAACACTTTTAATTACCATTTTCAAAAAGTGTCCAATAAAAAAGGTCATTATTTTTAGACACTTGTTTCTGTCAAGAGCTTTTTTCAAAACCCGCTTCAAATCACACTTTTTTTTATACTTGCAAAGAAGCAAAAGTGTCCAAATTAAATGACCTTTAAATTGGACACTACATTTTCTGCATCTATCTATATAAAAAATAAAGCAATTAGCACTATGTAAAAATAGTTGATTTTTGAGGTTTGGCGGATGATTTCAACAACATCTTGCTCTCTCTATGTTATTATTTTCTAAGTTTTTAGCTTCATTTCCTCAATGAATGTGTAAAGCGTTTGTCGTCTTACATTTAACTTTTTGGCAATTCGTGACTTAGGTATTTTTGCATTAAGCATTTCTTGAATAATGTGTTCTTTGCCGCTGAGCTTATTTGTTTTGTTTTTACTTCCGACGGGCCTACCTAATATTTTGCCTTCAGCTTTTTTCCTTGCTAATGCTTCTTTGGTTCTCCAGAGATAAGGTCTCTCTCAATTTCAGCTGTTAAACCAAAGGCAAAAGCAAGCACTTTACAATTAATGTCTTTTCCAAGACGATAATTATCTTTTATAGTCCAGACTTTGATTTTTCTCTCCATACATTCGTTTAGGATGCCCATAATCATCAAAAGATTTCTTCCCAGACGAGATAATTCTGAACATATCAGAATGTCGTTTTTCTTCATCTGTTTTAATAATTTTCCCAGTTTTCTCTCCTGAAGCGTTTTCATCCCAGAAATAGATTCTTCAATCCATTTCCCAATTTTTAAGTCATTTGCTTCAGAAAACTTTTTAATCTCAAATTTTTGGTTTTCGACAGTTTGCCTGTCTGTAGATACTCTAACATAAGCGTATACCATACAAAACTCCTTATTTTAAAATTTTTGGTCCGAGATTCTTCACTTCGTTCAGAATGACAAAATTGGACTATGTTGTTTTATTTATACCAACCTCCAAGAGATATTGAGAAATTTGGGAAAATATAAAAGAACTCGAAAAACAAGAAACAGAACCGATACTAATCCTAAATTAAAATGTAGCTCGAACTTTCTAGTTCGAGTATATATATCAATCGTCAGATGGAAATCTGACGTTACTTTCTAAATGAGGATTAGTATGACAACAGTCCGAGAACCCCTATTTTGTCGTTTTTATTTAATTTTGATGAGGTGATTTTTGTAGTGGCGTAGGTATGGGACGGTTGATATGTGGCTTCTATATTTGGGAGCATACCTTCGGCATGCTAGAAGGTGTGGGGTTTCTGCTTTTCTACATAGCTTCCCATACCTCTGGCATGGGTAAGGAAATATATAAAATTAGATAATTCATTTCGAATAAATATCCAACTTTTCTTGAAAAATCTTGAACTCTTTTCTGACTAATATTAGCGATAACACTATATATTTACAACACATGCGCTTATGTGGGATATATCATACTATACCCCCCCCTTGATCAATTAAAGACCGCTAAATAGTTTGAGAAAATACGAATTAAAGTTTGAGCTTTTTTCAGGTTTATAACTTTTGATTGACAAATTTAACTAGTTTTTTATTTTGGTTTATAGGTGGTAAAGCTGAATGATTGATATAAAAAAGATACTCGCAGAGTCGAGTGACTGTGAATTTAAAGAGATGCTTGAAGTAAAAAAGCCCAAAAGCTGGCTAAAAACAGTCAGTGCGTTTGCAAATGAATGTGGTGGTATTTTGATTTTTGGTATGAGAGATGATAAAACTGTTGTAGGTCTTTCAGATATTAAAAGTGTCATAGATAGTATCAGTAAGATTTTGAAAGAAAAAATAGACCCTCAACCCATAGTTGATTTTAAACCTGAAAAGACAAAATATGGCAAGGATATCTTGATTTTAGAAATATCAGCAGGTAAAGATACTCCTTATTATTTCTCATCAGATGGGAACAAGATAGCTTTTGTCAGAATAGGAAGTGATAGTCAACAAGCATCATCAAATCGCTTAAACGAGCTTATTTTAAAAGGCCGAAATCTATCATTTGATCAGCTTACTACTGATTTTAAAAATGAAAATTTGTCATATACTATTTTAAATGCAACCTTCAAGCGACTAAAAAATATAAATTTGGAATTGAGTGATTATAAAGCTTTCGATATATGCAAAACAGATGGTTCTGTAACAAACGCAGGTTTGCTCTTTTCAGATGAATGTCCTCTTTTGCAAGCAAGGCTTTTTTGTACTCATTGGGATGGTATAGATAAAAGTGGAGGAAAGGACGATGCGATAGATGATAAAGAATTTAGTGGCGATTTAATTTCTCAACTTATGAAGAGTCACGATTTCATAAAAATGAATTCAAAAGTCAGATGGAAAAAGATGTCAAACTATCGTTTGAACAAACCTGATTATTCTGATAGAGCGGTGTTTGAGGCACTTGCAAATGCCATAATGCACAGAGACTATAACATCTGTGGTAGTGAAATTCATGTAGATATGTTTGATGATCGCTTAGAAATTTATTCTCCTGGCGGCATGCCTGATGGCTCGCTAATCCAAGATAAACAAATTGAAAAAGTGGATTCAATTCGTAGAAATCCTTTGATAGCAGACATATTTCATCGTTTAGATTTTGTGGAGAGACGTGGTAGTGGCTTGAAAAAGATATGCGATGAGATTGCCAACCTTTATGGTTATTCTGATGAGAATAAGCCTATATTTGAATCTACTAAGAGTACATTTCGTGTTATTATGAAAAATATGAATTATAATTTAATAACTATGACCGATAAAATTGTCAATCTGACCGATAAAAATCAAAAAAACAAAGATTTACAAAATAATGTGACTGATAAAATTGACAAATTGACCGATATAAATCAAAAAAACAGAGAAAATCAAAATAATATGACCGATAAAATTGACAGATTGACCGATATAAATCAAAAAAACAGAGATTTACAAAATAATGTGACCGATATAATTCAAATAATCACAGGTATAATGAAAGTAAAATTGACAAAAAAAGAAAAGTCATTTATAACCATGCTTTTACCTCATTTTGAAGAAAATGAGTGGGTTACAAATACTAATGCAAGGAAAATTACAAAATTATCAGAAATGACGGCAAAAAGACTTTTAAGAAGTTTGACTGAAAAAAAGATTTTTAGAGCAAGAGGCGACAACAAAGCGAGGCAGTATAAACTGAATAAATCATTAAAGAGCACATTTGTATCAGATCAAGAGTATAGAAGAGTGGTCTTTTACTCAAAAGACGATTTAGGTCTACCCATACATTTTGATAGGATGAGTGAAGTCTTGGTATCAGAAATAAAGCCTACTTATGAAGACATCAATGATATAATGGAGTTATATCATATAAAATTATATTTAGATAACGAAGTATATCCCATTATCTGGTCAGAACAAGAAATAACCACACACAAAGAGACTGTTATAAAATACAATAAGATTGTCTATACTTTTTTTGATAATATCAACGATGAAAATATTCAATATGTTTATGATTCCTTGCTTTTTGGTTATGCTGACGCTTTTTGGAAGTTGTTTGCATCTTCAAATTTAATTCAAAAAATTTCTGATAACAGCATATCTAATATTATTAATCAAAAATTTTATATTATACATCAATTACTCAAACATAAGCCTATAGTGTCAAAATTCAAAAATACTATTCGAGTTAGTTTACTGAATAATCCGCAAAGTGCAGAAATCATTTTAGAGAAATATGAAATTAAAAAAGATGAAAGAAAAAAAGATATTAATCTACCAGATAACTTAACATCAGATGACCACAAAGCAATAATTCTAAACTATATAAATTACAAAGAGGCAAATTCAAATTATTTAGATATAATTGTTAAATCCAAAGACATCAAAATATCAAGCCACATAAAATTAAAAGCCAAAAAACAATATGAAGCAAACTTTGATAAATCGAATCAAAAAGAAAATGTATCATGGTTCAATTATGAAATTTTAACAAAATATGTGAGTAATATAGACAGGATTAAAGATATCGTTTACAATAGAAACTCATTTCTTCTTTGTATAGAATATATTTATAGCCTCGATTATATTAAACAATACAAGGATAACCTAACCCTTTTTAAAAACTTTATTACTTTATTTGATTTTTTAGACTATCAAGGCCGAATCAGTTTACTTAGTTTAAAAAGCGATTTATCAACATTAGAAAAGCATATTGGTATACACCATGCGAAAGATTACATTTTAGGGTTCACTTTTACTCTAAAAGAAAAAACATCATATCTACAAATAGTAAGCTATCATGATAGATTGTCAGAAATAGACATAAAATTGGAATCTGTTATAATAGATTTTGTCAAATATTTACATGAAAAGTTAAATTTACCCTCAAATGTGGGTTTGCAATTACCATTATCAGGTAATACCTACTTTGAAAAGGCTAAATTTATAATGCCAGAATTAGAATCATTTTTAAAAAGGTATGATTTATTTGTGGAAAATGGATTTGTTGATTTAGATTTGTTTGAGTTAGAAACAGACGGACTATCTTTTAAAAAACTAAAAAGCTTAATAAAAAATAAATATGTTTACCGCAATACAGAACATCATATCTCACAAGGCTGCATGAATATATTGTTTTCAGATCAATCTATCTTGTTGCTTATTGATTCTTTAATCGATAAAAATTACGAAACTTTTATCGATTTGATTTTCCACGAAAATGTAAAAATTGAGGACTTTCAAGAATATCAAAAACCCTATGTAATTTTTTTAATCGAAAACAATCTTTTAAAAATAAATGAAGATAATAGTCTTGTTGTATCAAACAAAACAAGAGTTCTGATCCTTTACGATTTATATAAAAATGAAGTAATATCTTTTCATCACCAGTCATATTATCATCAAATTGAAATACTAAAAATGATTGATGAAGGAATATTACTTTTTGAAAATTCACTTTTTACGAGGCAAGAACAAAGCTATTTCAATTTTTACTTAAATGCTCAAGAATTTACGAACGGTTATCAGGTCAGAAACCGTTATGCACATGGTAAATATGGTGATCCTGATAAAGAAGATGAACATAAATATGCCTATTTTACATTTTTAAAGATGATAATACTTGCTTTGTTAAAAATAGAAATCGATTTAATGATTTATGATTTTCAAAAAAAAAATATTAATTAAATTTATACTTAATTTAATCTTTATAGATAGTATCAGAAAATTTTGGTATCAAAGAACTATAAATGAAGTGACTCGATAGGTTCCCACGATTTGGATTTTTTTGAATAATAATCACAGTTTCAACCACATAACTGGACGAATACCGCCACCAACTCCATGTCCATCTCCAATTCCATGTAGATAAATTGACCGTCTAATTGGACACTACATTTTCTGCATCTATCTATATATAAAATAAAGCAATTAGCACTATGGAAAATTTGTTGATTTTTAAGGTTTGGCGGATGTTTTCAACAACATCTTGCTCTCTCTATGTTATTATTTTCTAAATTTTTAGCTTCATTTCCTCAATGAATGTGTAAAGCGTTTGTCGTCTTACATTTAACTTTTTGGCAATTCGTGACTTAGGTATTTTTGCATTAAGCATTTCTTGAATAATGTGTTCTTTGCCGCTGAGCTTATTTGTTTTGTTTTTACTTCCGACGGGCCTACCTAATATTTTGCCTTCAGCTTTTTTCCTTGCTAATGCTTCTTTGGTTCTCCAGAGATAAGGTCTCTCTCAATTTCAGCTGTTAAACCAAAGGCAAAAGCAAGCACTTTACAATTAATGTCTTTTCCAAGACGATAATTATCTTTTATAGTCCAGACTTTGATTTTTCTCTCCATACATTCGTTTAGGATGCCCATAATCATCAAAAGATTTCTTCCCAGACGAGATAATTCTGAACATATCAGAATGTCGTTTTTCTTCATCTGTTTTAATAATTTTCCCAGTTTTCTCTCCTGAAGCGTTTTCATCCCAGAAATAGATTCTTCAATCCATTTCCCAATTTTTAAGTCATTTGCTTCAGAAAACTTTTTAATCTCAAATTTTTGGTTTTCGACAGTTTGCCTGTCTGTAGATACTCTAACATAAGCGTATACCATACAAAACTCCTTATTTTAAAATTTTTGGTCCGAGATTCTTCACTTCGTTCAGAATGACAAAATTGGACTATGTTGTTTTATTTATACCAACCTCCAAGAGATATTGAGAAATTTGGGAAAATATAAAAGAACTCGAAAAACAAGAAACAGAACCGATACTAATCCTAAATTAAAATGTAGCTCGAACTTTCTAGTTCGAGTATATATATCAATCGTCAGATGGAAATCTGACGTTACTTTCTAAATGAGGATTAGTATGACAACAGTCCGAGAACCCCTATTTTGTCGTTTTTATTTAATTTTGATGAGGTGATTTTTGTAGTGGCGTAGGTATGGGACGGTTGATATGTGGCTTCTATATTTGGGAGCATACCTTCGGCATGCTAGAAGGTGTGGGGTTTCTGCTTTTCTACATAGCTTCCCATACCTCTGGCATGGGTAAGGAAATATATAAAATTAGATAATTCATTTCGAATAAATATCCAACTTTTCTTGAAAAATCACGAACTCTTTTCTGACTAATATTAGCGATAACACTATAGATTTACAATACTTATGCTTGTTTGGGAAATATCGTACTATACCCCCCCTTGATTAATTAACCGTTTAAAATTAATTTAATTAATAAACAAACAAAAATTAAAATTCAAAAAAGGTTTGACTTTTTAGGCAAAAAAAAAATCTTGGCAAAATAATGCGTAGAAATGTATAAATTTTGAATAAAAGGATATAAATGTTTTCAGAAATAGTATTGAATATACAGCCTTTAGAGAAACGAATGGCTCTCCTAGAAGATAACCTGCTTGTAGAGTTGTATGTAGAAAAAGAAAAGAAGACAAATTATGTAGGCAACATTTATAAAGGCATAGTTAGAAATGTCTTACCTGGTATGGGTGCAGCTTTTGTAGACATCGGAGAGGATAGAACGGCATTTTTACATTATACAGATTTATCAAGTGAAACTTTTGAAGAAGAAGAGCTTGATGAATCGGACATAGAAAATAAATTTTTACCGCAAGATGCTCACAAAATAGGAGATTATTTAAAGATAGGTCAGGAAATAGTAGCTCAAGTCCAAAAAGGTCCTGTTGGGACAAAAGGTGCAAGGCTAATAGGTCAAATTTCTATACCGGGGAAATTGCTTGTTTTTTTCCCTTATCAAGATAAAATAGCAATATCAAGACGGATTTATTCATATCAAGAAAAAAACCGAATCAAATCTATTCTTCAATCAGTAAAAGAGCCAAGCACTGGTATGATAGTGCGCACAGAAGCCGAAAATTGCACAGCTGAAGAGCTGACAGAAGAATATAAAATGCTCTATAAAACATGGAAATTTTTGGAAAAAAAAATCAATGAAAGTGAAACTCCGAGCTGTATATTTGATGAAAATGACATTGTCAGCACATTGGTTCGAGATTTATTTACTTCAAAAATACATAGATTAGTGGTTGATGATAAAGATTTTTTTGAGCAAATAACCCAAAGATTGAAAGAATACAATGAAGAACTGAGTGACCGTTGTGAGCTTTACAAAGAAGATACCCCTATTTTTGATGCCTATAATATTGAAAAAGAAATTGAAAAGATTTTTCGTAGCAGAATATATTTGCCCAGCGGTGGAAATTTAGTCATAGAAACCACAGAGGCATTAGTAGCTATTGATGTCAATACAGGTAGCTTTACTGGCAAACAAAATTATGAAGAAACCTTGAAAAAAACAAATCTCGAAGCTGCTAAAGAAATAGTGAGACAAATAAGGCTTAGAAACCTTAGTGGAATTGTAGTTATAGATTTTATTGATATGAATGATTCAAAAAGCAGGCAACAGATTTTTGAACAAATGATTCAAGGCATGAAAAAGGATAGAGCAAAAAGTAAAGTATTTCCATTTACCGCAATGGGATTGGTAGAAGTGACACGAAAAAGAACGCGTACTTCTATACTGCATACCTATTTTGAACATTGTCCTTATTGTCATGGAACTGGCAAAATATTAGCACGAGATTCCGTTTTATTTAAAATAAATCGTTGGTTACAAAGAGCTGAATACTTTATTCAAAATAAAAATTTAAATATTTATGTTCATCCTTTAGTAAAAAAGACTTATGAAAAAAATCCAAGTATTTTAACTCAAACCAGCAATAAAATAACCATTCTTGAAGATGGAACATTAGATCAAGATATATACAGAGTTATGCTCAAAGATGAAAAAAAGGTAATTACTTCTAAATATAATCCTTGACAAAAAAACTTCCTTTAAAAATTATGGCAATTCTTTATAAAAAAAGTATAAAAAATGCAAAGGAGATACAGCTAAGATGTATGCAATAGTAGACTTTATGGGTTATCAATTCAAGATTGAAAAAGATGTAACTATTAAAGTGCCATTTATGGCAAATTTAGAAGTAGGCAACGAGGTAAAAATCGAGAATATATTGATGATTCACGACGAGGAAAATGTTTGTTTTGGCACACCGGTCATAGAAACTGCGAGTGCAACAGCAGAAATAGTAAAACATGGTAGAGAGAAAAAAATCATAGTTTTTAAGAAAAAAAGAAGAAAAGGCTATAGAAAAACTCAAGGTCATCGCCAAGATTTTACAGAAATAAAAATCAAGGAATTAAACTATTAATAATACCGCAATCATGCAGTTTCAATAATTATTATTGACTCAAATATTGCAGAGTGAAAAAAAATAATGATGACATGTAAATTGTTGTCTAAGAGAAAAAAATAAGAGAGGTAAAAAATGGCTCATAAGAAAGGTGTTGGAAGCTCAAAAAACGGAAGAGATAGCAATCCTAAGTATCTCGGAGTAAAGAAATTTGGTGGCGAAAAAGTCATCGCTGGAAATATAATCATTCGTCAACGCGGAACGAAATATCATGTTGGTAAAAATGTAGGAATTGGAAGAGACCATACAATATTTAGTCTGATAGATGGATTTGTAAAATTTACAACTGCAAGCGAAGGTAGAAAAGTTGTAAATGTATTGCCATTGGTCTGATATATAAGTTATTGAAAATTTTCTAAAAAGTTATGACTTACAAGTCAAGAGCGATAGTTCTCCACAAGGAACCTTTTAAGGAAAGTAGTTATATTGTAAAACTGATGACCGACACTTCTGGTGTGATCAGTGCCATTGTTCAAGGTGCCAGAAGAAGTAAATCACCTTTTTTTTCACAATATGAACTCGGTAATTGCCTTGAGGTAGTTCTATTAAAGAAAAACTCTTCAAACCTTTATTTAATATCTGATTCTTCTTTATTAAAATATTTAGACATTACCAAACAAACTTTTGCTCAGATTCTGTCAATACAGTGCGTTTTAGAGATATTTCTTCAATTGACAATTTCGGAAGAAGAATCTGATGAATTTTTCAATTTATTGCTCACATTTTTGGAATATATCCCTTCAGTTCGCTACAATCATTTATTGATAATTTGGAGATTTCTTGTAAGACTGACTGAAATGTTAGGTTTTCCAATAATGTATCAACTCGAAGGGAAATATATCCTTTACGAGAGTGTTAGAACAGAAGTATTGAATGAAACCTTAAATCACCATCCCCCTTACAATAATCGTCATTATTCTCACAGAGAACACAATAGAAACATTCATATACAAAATATTGAAAGAAATCCACTTGAGATAAATATCGAAAAATGGGTTAACATCCTATCCACTGCGGGAAAATATATAAAAGGTCCTGACATACTTGACGAATCATGTTTACAAATCAATAAATTGTTATTTGACTGGTTTAGTAAGCATTTAAATAAAAAAATTCATTGTAATTCTTTAAATCTTTATGAAGAAGATATACTGAAAAAATATTATTAACTACTAACCTTTGTTAGAATATGATAGTTACAGCTTATTTTTGAAAATCATTTTTTTGTTGACAGATTTGGATTATAATTTTTTTTTGCACTTTGTGGTAGTCCCTCAAAAAATAAATTTAACGAACGGAGTAATTTTTGAATTTTTTCAGAGAAGATTTGTTGGAAAAGCCTGAAATTAAGGTAAATGTAGTTCCTAAAACGCATATGATGAGCTTGAACGAGAGCGATTTGAATCCTTTTGTAAAATTAATTCAACCTCTTTGTTTTGCTATAGCGACCACAAAAATTAATAGGTATTTTTCTCCAGTAACAGAGGTTTTAAGAGCAAAATTAGCTGATTATGTGGGGTTTTCTATCAAAGAATCACAAATCCTCTTTGGCAATGGCGTTGATGATATGCTTTATTTTCTCTTTACTGCTGTTCGAGACAATGAAAATTCTTTTGCTTTATCTTTAGCTCCTTCATATTTTGATTATGTTACTTATTCAGGTAGTGTGGGACTAAAGATGGATTTTTTATCCTTTGACGCGGATTTAAATTTCTCTGAAACAGAATATTTGGCTATATTAAATCAACCTTCTTGTAAACTTGGCATTATTTGCAATCCAAACAACCCCACAGGACATCTAATTCCTGACGAAAAAATAAATTATATACTCTCAAATACTAAAAAACCTATAATCATAGATGAGACATATTTTGAATTTTCTGGAAAAACTTATGTAGACAAAATAAAGGAATACCCCAATATCATCATTACTCGCTCTTTTTCCAAATCTTTTTCTTCAGCTGGGATGAGATTTGGATATATAATCGGTTCTGAAGAGAATATTAAAAGTATCAGTAAAGTTATTCCTTTTTTTAATACTAGTGTTCTCACGCAAACTATCGCCAATACAATACTTGAAAACAAAGATATTTTCATAAAAAATAATAAACAAATCCTGAAAGAAAAAAAACGGATGTTCAATGAAATGAGTAGTTTAAATAATGTCAAAGTTTTACCTAGCTATACAAATTTTTTGACCTTTTCTCTGGGTGAAGTCACAAATCAATTTTATGATTTTTTACTCGAAAATGATATTTCTGTTAGACCAGTTGGTATGCATCCAGTCTTGAAAAATCATCTAAGAGTGACTATATCCAAAAAAGAAAGTAATCAAGCATTTTTAAAAGCATTGAAAGATTTTTTATCAACGTTTGCTCCTACTCAAAATCTGAGAGATATTTAAAAGAGAGGTTGATTTTTATGAAACGAATTTTAATTTTTACTTTTTTCGCTATATTTTTTATTAAATTATCTTCTTCAGAACTCATTCATGCCTATTGGGGCAATTATGTAGACATAGTTAGAATTGTATTTGTTATGAGAACTGGTGTCCATTATAGCACATTGATGGATACAGACAATAAAGTAATACACATCCATATCAATGATGCAAGGCTGAGTGGGTCAATTTTACCAGTTAATTTTAGTGAAACTCCTCTCATTGATAGAGTCACTTATGAGACTTCTGGTAGAGATCTGAGGATTTCAATACATACCAATGTGGTATATTATGCAGAGTCTTTCTTTCTAAGAGAAGAAAATTTTAAGATTGTCGTCGATGTATTTAGACAAAGAGAGCCTAGCACTATGCAACAAGCTCTCGAATATTTAAATTTCTTTCAAACTGTTGGCTACCACGATAGGGCTGCTAGATTGCAAAGAAGGATTCAAAACAATGAATTTGAAACAGCTGTTATCACTCGTGTTGTAGATCCACCGCCGCCGCCACCAACTCAACAACATGATTTAGATACCACTACTCAACAAACTCAGACTTCATCTTTTGACCGTTTGGGAGTTGTTTTATTGGATAGAGATGATGTGCTGTTGTATTTGAAACCAGATGTCACTTTTCTCAATATAAATCAACAAAATTGGGTTAACGGAGCTTTCAGAATTTACGATGCCTTTATCAATTTGCATATAAATTTAGAGCAAGTTGAAAGAACTCTTGAACTTTATGATAGTCAACGAATTGTCGACATTACCTTTATTGAAACTATGAGTTTAAGCTCAAATATTCTTAGTGATGCCAACATCAGAATTAATGAGATAAGACTACAGTTTCAAAATTCCTTGAGTAGAATACCTCAATCAAATGAGGCAGCTATACGATATACAGGAGACATGATTCAGCATATTCTCGGTATGTTGGATTCATACCAAAATAAAGTGTCAATTTTGCAAAGTGAGATAGAAAGAAGGGTTCGTAGTTGAAAAAATTTATACTCTTACTCGGTTTTTCAAAAAACACTTGACAGAAAAGCACTTAAAATATAAATGGTTCAATAAACAATGATTTTATTCAATGTAGGATTAATATGAAGAGTAATATTTTAGTAGTAGACGATGAGCAGGACATCCGCGAATTAGTCAGCGAACTGCTTGAAACGCAGGGTTATCGAGCTATCACCGCCAGTGATGGTTTAGATGCCTTAGACAAGATGGGTTCTGAAAACTTTGATCTTTACATCATCGACATGTCTATGCCCAAAATGGATGGTATGGCATTGCTTCGTGAAATAAAGAAGATTCAGCCATTAGCAGTAGTTATAGTCTTGACAGGTTATTCGAGTATCGAAGGTGCTGTCGAGGCGATACATTCTGGAGCATATCAATACATCTCAAAACCCATCAAATCCTCTGAACTTTTTGATTTAGTCAAAAAGGCTTTGGAATATTCAACTGAGTTATACGGACCTCTCCAAAAAGTGATAGGAACAGACAGTTTTACGCTCACCCCTACAGGACCTACTATATTGCTTGGATTTAGTGCAGAGGAGAGAGCAGAATTTTACAGTTTAGGAAGGGTAAAAGAATTTCAATCAGGCGACATTATCACCCTTTCCGACCAGAAAGATGGTTCTATCATCATCATCGAATCAGGAGAAATATCAGTTTGGATGAGCAATAGCAATTTTGACTATTTAAAGAAATTTGATACTTGGGGTGAAGAAAATATCATCCTCGAATCCTCCATGCCTGTAAATCTTCGAGCCGAATCTCCAGTTACTCTGCGTGTGTTTGAGCGTAAACGCATCCTTGATTTCTTTAGTTTTAAAGGTGAAATATTGCTAAAAAGATTTATCATCAATATTTCTAGTAGTGTATTTTTGAAATGGCGAAAAGCTGTTCAAAGGATAGTGATGCTGAAACTTGTTACGCACAGCGAGTAGAATATTATTTGTAGTTTATAATTTATAATTTATAATTTATAATTTATAATTTGTAATTTGTAATTTGTAATTTATTTTGGGGGTTATTGATGTTAAGTTATTCGAGTGAATTAAAGGTCTCCTTGCCAGAATTTATGACTGGTACCAGTCGTTTTCAGGCAATGAACAAATTACTTTCTGTTAATGCAGAGTGGCGTAAGGAAGCATTTTATCAAATACGCAATATGTTACTTCGGATGTTTCATTACAATGCTTCAGACATGGAAATAGGTGGATTTGGAGCCAATGAGAGCGTCTGGTATAGAATCTACGGTATCAAAAAACCAGTAGATGAATTTGGAGTTATCTCAAATGATGAGGCTTCCATACTGCTTTTGAGTATGCTCACAGATGAGCAAAAAGTCGAACTTCTCAAAAATAAAAATATAGATTTATCACTTGGTATAAAATTAAAAGATCTTGAAGCTGAAGCCCGTTTTCGTTGCGATATATATTATGAAAACAATTCGTTAGCTGGCTCTTTCCGTAAAATAAATCAAAAACTATTCCCCTTAGAATCGCTCGGATTTACAGAACCTATCCTCAAAAGGCTTTGTTTAAGCAATGAAAAAAGAGGTTTGATCTTGATTACCGGTATCACTGGTTCTGGTAAAAGTTCCACCCTCGATGCTATCATCAATATGAATAATAGCATCAGCCAAGGGCATATCATTATCATCGGAAACCCTATTGAATATATCCATAAATCAAACAATTGTATAGTGCGTCACCGTGAAGTAGGTGAGGATGTTTTAAATTTCAAATCTGGTGCCAGAGAAGCCCTTCGTCAAGACCCTGACATCATTGTGGTCGGGGAAATGAGAGATCCAGACACAATGAGTATGGTCATCGAAGTGACAGATAGCGGACACAAGGTCTTTTCAACAATGCACACGAGTAGCGCCATCGAAAGTATTCACCGTATCATCGGAGAGTTCCCACCAGAAGAACAAGAACGCATACGGCTCCGACTTGCAGATACTTTGTCGGTTGTTATATCGCAAAAACTTGTCCCCAATGTAAACAATCAATTGACCCTTGCCAAAGAAATATTATCAGTTAATGCCTCAGTTGTAGCAGCAATCAAAAACAACAATGTATCGGAAGTCTACCAAATGATAACTGAAGGTAAAAAACAAGGCATGATCAGCATCGAACAAGATCTATACAACCTCTATAAAAATGGCATAATCACAAAAGAAACAGCTATAAATTATTCAAATAATAAAAATCGTATTCAACAGCTTTTGTTGTATTGATGTTTATTTTTGCCTCACGAAGCAATCTCTGTGTCGCTATCCCTATCCCGTCGTTGCGAGGTCCCTTCTTGCTATTCCCCCTCCCCGTCGTTGCGAGGTCCCTCATTTTAAACTCCCCCCGAAGCAATCTCCGTGTTACTTATATCGTCGTTGCGAGGTCCCTCATTTTAAACTCCCCCCGAAGCAATCTCCGTGCCACTTATATCGTCGTTGCGAGGTCCCTCGTTTTAAACTCCCCCCGAAGCAATCTCCGTGTCACTTATATCGTCTT
The DNA here is from genome assembly GCA_009777575.1 of Candidatus Cloacimonadota bacterium. Taxonomy (GTDB): domain Bacteria; phylum Cloacimonadota; class Cloacimonadia; order Cloacimonadales; family WRIO01; genus WRLO01. The sequence goes on along the minus strand of WRLO01000001.1, from coordinate 4,467 downwards.
TGCGAGGTCACTTCTTGCTATCCCTCCGAAGCAATCTCCGTGTCACTATTCCCCCAGTCCGTCGTTGCGAGGTCCCTTCTTGCTATTCCACCGAAGCAATCTCCGTGTCACTTATATCGTCGTTGCGAGGTCCCTTCTTGCTATTCCCCCTCCCCGTCTTTGCGAGGTCCCTCATTTTAAACTCCCCCCGAAGCAATCTCCGTGTCACTATCACCCCATCCCGTCTTTGCGAGGTTCCTTCTTGCTATTCTCACGAAGCAATCTCCGTGCCACTACAATCTCCGTGTTCTCTGTGGTTAAATATATGAAGTTTACAGACAATTCAATGAAAATACATCGTAAATATACCAAGAAAACTAAACATAAAACAAGCAATAATAAAATCCCAAAATAGTATTTATATTTTTTACTTGACTTTTTTACCTACTTTAAATTAATGTCGCTTTAAGAAGAAAATTACCATAATTAAGGAGAGTAAAGTATGAAAAGATTACTGATTTTACTCAGTCTTTTATTACTTTTGGGAACAGCTTTTACTATGGAGCTTGTCCAAATTAACCCTTTCGAGAATAGGTCGGTTTCGATCAATGTCCTTGAAAGCTATGACGATTTTACTATCGTGGAAGTTCTATTGAACCATTATCAAAAAGGTTCGATAGAGATTGATGGGGTTGAGTATCTATTACTCAGTTTACCTTCTGCTGGTGCTAGAGTGGAGCAGGGAAATCCTGATTTACCTCTCGTAGCTAGAGCTTTAATGATTCCTGCTCAAGCAAAAATGCATTATGAGATTTTGGAAACCTCTTTTAATGAGTTTGAAGGTCAGATGGCGCCCTCAAAAGGTCATTTTTTGAGAAGTGTCAACCCAGAAGACATCCCTTTTACTTTTTCTGAAGTGTATCAAACTGACGCTTTTTATCCACAAAGCATCGTTGAGCTGAACGACCCATTTATCATGAGAGAGATTCGTGGAATTTCTTTCCGTGTTACACCTTTTGCAGTAAATCCTGTTCAAAATGTTGTCCGTGTTTATGAAAGGGTTGTATTCAAAGTTTATGCTGATGGTATAGACACTATCGACATCCTACCAGCTGAAACATCTCGGATCACCAAAGATTTTGTAGGAATGTATACAAACAATTTCATCAATTTCAATCATTTCAGATCACGTAGCCCTAATTTTGTTGAAGAGCAAGGTTCTATTCTCGTTATCTGTTTCCCTGCTTTTATGGACGCCGCTCAACCTTATGTCGATTGGAAAAATCAAAAGGGTATTAGGACTGTCATGGTCCCTTCTACCGATGCTGGCAACACTGGTCCCGCTATAAAAACTTTTATCACAAATTATTGGAATGACAATCCAGACCTCGCTTTTGTGCAAATTATTGGCGATGCACCACAAGTGCCTACGCATCAATGGAGCTCTTGGAGTTCAGATCCTACTTTTGTCAATATTCTTGGTTCAAATCATTATACTGACTTGTTTATTGGTCGCTTTTCTGCTGAAAATGTAGCTGAAGTCGTAACGCAAGTAGAAAGAAGTATTTGGTATGAAAGAGATATTGTTGAAGGCGCATGGCTAAATAAAGCTATGGGACTCGCTGGAAATGAGGCTGGTGGGCATCTAGGAGAAAGCGACAATCAACATATGGAAAAAATTCGTCAAATGTTTTTAAATAACGGCACCTACAGTCATGTTGACGCTATTTATCAACCAAATGCTAATGTTAACCTAGTCAGCAATGCTATTAATGACGGTCGTGCTATGATAAATTATATCGCACATGGTTCTGTTTCTGGTTGGCATTTCTTGGGTGGCGGAAGTATGGATTATTACAACCAACATGTCAATGCTCTGACAAACGACTGGATGCTTCCTCACATTATATCAGTTGCTTGTGACAATGGTATTTTTGCCGTAGGTCCTCCTTGCTTTGCTGAAACTTGGCTGCGCGCTACAAATCCAGCTACTGGTGCTCCCACAGGTGCTATAGCTACATTTATGGCATCTATGAGTCAATGGTGGCAACCACCCATGTGGGGTCAAGATTATATTGCAGAATTTCATGTAGATGAAGAATATAAAACTATAGGTGGACTATATTTCAATGGTTCTGCTGCAATGCTAAATTATTCAAATCAGTCCCAATATTACGAAACCGCAAGAACCTGGCATATCTTTGGTGATGCCTCTCTTGTAGTAAGAAGCCAAGAGCCTATCGCAATGGAAGTCGATGCTTCTGATGTTTTCTTCATTGGATTTGAAGAATATACAGTAAATGTAGATACTCCCGGTGCTTTGGTTAGTTTATACAATCCTGAAACAAAGATGAATCTTGGAACTGCTATAGCAGATATAAACGGTGATGCCGTGATAATACTCGAAAATCCAATGACCGAACCCGGTGTCATTTTACTCACTATCACTGCTTACAATAGAATCACTGTTGTCAACGAGATTTCAGTAATTCCAAACGATGGAGTTTATTTACTATTTGATTCTTATGTTTTTACAGAAGATAATTCTCCTGATTATGGCACTACGCCTGCTTTGAATGTTGCTATCAAAAATATGGGAACTGCTTCTGCTGAAAATGTTACCCTCACTATACAAACTGATGACACATTCATCGGTTTTGTTCAAGCTCAAACTACAATTGCAACCATTTATCCTGAAGATATCACCACTGTTTTAGATGCTTTTATTCTTGACATCCCCATTGATGTTCCAGATCAACACGAAGCTATGTTTGTCATGACTGCCTTTATTGATGATGAAGAGTGGATTATGAATTTCAGTGTCACTTTCAATGCTCCAAATCTTGACTATGCTGAGGCTTATATCGTCAGCCCAGGCACAAACGACCGCTTTGACCCAGGTGACACAGTGGACATTTATTTCCCATTTGTAAATAATGGACATGCTACCTCATCTATCGGTAATATCATCATCCACTCAAACCACCCTGAAGTTACTATTGCTGAAAATACAAAGATTGTTCCAGCTATTGAACCAGAAGGAATCAGTTATGCTATTTTCACTGTTACAGCAGGTCCTGACATCGTGCCAGGCTCTACTGTTCGTTTTGCCTTTTTAGCTGAGTTTTCTTCTCAAAATATCGCTTCCAGCCATTCTTTTGGTATTGGTATGATGATTGAAGATTTTGAAACTGGTGATTTTTCAGCCTTTGATTGGGTAAATGTAAGTTTATCGCCTTGGTATATTGATTCAAATATCAAACATGATGGTCAATATTCCGCAGCTTCTGGTAATGTCAGCGATCAGCAAACTTCTGCTTTATCACTTACAAAAGAGATTACTATGCCCGGAACTATATCTTTCTATTATAAAGTCTCTTCTGAATCAAATGGTGACTTTTTACAATTCTACCTCAATAATGCTGTTCTAGGTCAATGGTCTGGTGAGGTTGATTGGACTTATGTTGAATTCAATATCCCTGCTGGGGTCCACCAATTCAGATGGATTTATCGTAAAAACGATTCAGGCTCAAACGGGCTGGATAAAGCTTGGATTGATAGAATTACTTTCCCATTTACAGAAGGTCAATCTATCAATGGTCCTTTGTTATATGTTAGTGTTGAGAAATTCGATTTTTCAGAAGCTACTGTGCAACAGACTGAGTATGCTGAAGAATTTCGCATCATAAACTTTGGAAATCAAACCCTCAACGGCACTATTGAAGTTCCTCATGGTTTTATTCTTTACAACAATGATGGTGAGAGAGTGCAAAACTATTCTATCCCACAAAGCGGTTTCATGAACTTTAACATCGTGTTCACTCCTACTGAAGAAATTGACTACTCCGGAAATATGGTCATCGCAAGTAATGATGAAACAAATCCAGAACACCTTGTTGAGATAATAGCAAATTTAGAACCCGTTTCTTTAGGTGATGCTATAGGACTTAGCACTGAACTTATTGGGAATTTCCCAAATCCGTTCAACCCAGAAACAACTATCAGATTCAATGTAGGGAAAGCTGAAAATATTCAGATTTCTATCTACAATATCAGAGGACAGCTTGTGAAACTACTCGTAAATGAAGAATTTCCAGCAGGCTCACACGAAGTTATCTGGAACGGAACTGATACTCATGGAAGAACCGTCTCCAGTGGTGTATATCTATACAGATTCAACACCTCTGAGACTTCCCAAATCAATAGAATGCTACTGATGAAATAGATGTAGTGGTTTATTAATGTAGCGGCTTATTAATGTAGTGGCATATTAATGTAGTGGCTTATTGCATAAGCCAAATAAAATAATAGCTTATTGTATAAGCCAAAGTATTAGAGGGAGCCTTTTGTGGCTCCCTTTTTTGTGTGCCCGACATGAACATCAGCTTGATGGTGTAAGTCCATTACAGGCTTGGTAGTAGGAACTGTTAGCTTAAGACAAGGGTGTCCATCGTGAGATGGAATCTGAAGGAAGTCGGCGGCAAAGTC